>CBDUCT010000035.1:0-16210 GCA_965365715.1 uncultured Cyclobacteriaceae bacterium
CTTACTGCGATCAAATGATGGGGGGAATAATTTTTCAAGGGCTGATACGATAGGGGACGTGCATGCTGATCACCAGGCCATGTGGATAGATCCCAAAGATCCTGACCATATTTTGCTAGGTAACGATGGTGGATTATATATGTCTTATGATGGAGGTGTTGCCTGGAACCATATAAACAATATTCCGGCCGGACAATTCTACACTGTTAATTATGACATGGAAAAACCCTATAATATTTATGGTGGACTCCAAGACAATGGGATTTTATTCGGTTCTTCCAGGTCCGTGCCGAATGAAACAAAAAATTGGGAATACTTGTTTGGCGGGGATGGTATGTTCGTAATACCGGATCCCCGTGACTTTAACCTTGTATACGTAGGATATCAGTTTGGAAATTATTACAGAATAAATACGAGGACTAATGAAAGGAAATACATCACCCCCAGGCCTGATATAGGGGAAGAAAATCTTAGATTTAACTGGCGTACGCCTGTGGCGATGAGCACCCACAATCCTGATATTATCTACATGGGGGCTAATAAATTATTCAGATCGCTTGACAAAGCCGAGACATGGACAGCCATCAGTGAGGACCTGACAAAAGATTTGCTTAACGGGAATGTCCCATATTCAACCATAACGTGTATTTCTGAATCACCACTGAAATTCGGTCTGTTATACGTTGGGACGGATGATGGAAATTTACAGGTATCTAAAGATGGTGGTAATACATGGAACTTAATCAGTAAAAACCTTCCTCAAAACAAATGGGTATCCAGCATTTATCCCTCTACATTCGATGAAGCTACAGTTTTTGTTTCACTGACAGGCTATCGAAATGATGATTTCAGAACCTATGTTTTTAAGTCAGAAGACTACGGTTTAACCTGGAAGGCCATTAATGGAAACATAGAAATGGAAGCAGTAAATGTAGTTTTACAGGATCTTAAGGTGCCAGAGCTTTTGTTTATGGGTACGGACCATGGATCTTATGTCTCATTAAACGACGGAGGTAGCTGGGACCTGGTTCCTCAAATTCCCAATGTAGCATCGTATGATATGGTTATTCATCCCAGGGATCATGATTTGATAGTCGGTACACATGGCCGAAGCATATACGTCATGCCGTTAGAACCGATTCGTACAATCTCAGAATTACAGGATGAGAATAAATTCCATGTATTTGAGCCGGATAAGGTAAGGTTTTCGAAACGCTGGGGTGAAAAACGATATCCATACCTGAAACCATATAATCCTGAAACCAGTATTATGTATTATGTCTCTGATGAAAATACAAAAATCCGTTTTGAGGTTTTTAAAGATGATCTAAAGTGTTTTGAGACAACATTTAATTCATCATACAAAGGGTTTAATGATTTCAACTGGGATCTCATGATCCATCCTCTAAAAGATAACAATAAGCCGAACACCAAGGAATTGACCTATGCAGGAAAAGGTAAATATATCTTGAAATTTACCACTATGGGGGATACGAAGGAAGTCGAGTTTGAAATTGAGTAGAAATTACTGACTGATGTAATCAACGATTTCGGGGAAGAACACCCTGAAATCATCTTCCAGGTCCTGATAATGTATTACTAAGTCATTACTGGCATGCTCCATTCCGGATTTGAAATTGGTCCTTCTTGATAGTCCGGTTAGTGATCGGTCTATGCCCTCAATGGTACTGTAGTTTAATAACCAATTCGATTTCACCATAAATGGAAGCATATATCTGGCCTTTTCAGGGATTATATGTTCCTGTTCAAGGATAATATCATAGAGATTTACCGTAAATCTGCGAAGTGGTATATCAGAATACTCATCCCAGTTTTTGGCCAGAAAGTGATCATAAAAGAGATCGATGATGACACCGGAATAATGATTATACTTTTCCCTTATCCTGTTTTTACTTTGTTTAAAAACGGGATGACTATCGGTAAATGTGTCAATTTTTCTATGCATTAAAATGCCCTCAGATATTCCATCTTCATACCGTTCTATCTGCTTCCCTTTTACAAAATCACCAATAAAGTTACCTATGATTAGTGGTTCTGAGGGATGAGCAAGGTAAGCGTGAGCAAGAAAATTCATTGAAAACAGAAATATATTAACATAGACAAATATCTGACCATCAAATCGAGATGATTTACAATTATAACCCATAATTCCGATACTTGGGAAAATCACAATATTTTGTACTGTTTTTTCGTTTGATAGTAGTGTATGCTGCCCTTAACTTTTATTAAAGCGATTAGTATATATTAATAGATGAGTTTCCGTTATTATTTATGTAGTCGGTGAAGGATTATTATAAAATATTAAACATCGACAGGTATGCTACTGAGGGTCAGATAAAAAAGGCATACAGGGATCTGGCATTAAAATACCATCCAGATAAAGCCGGAGCTTTTAATTCGCATCACATATTTACAGAGATTAATGAAGCCTATCAGGTATTGAGTCGGAAAGACCATAGGGAGAACTACAATTTTATATATGACTACGAACATATCGATAAAAAAAGACAGCGTGCCGATACCATCTTCACCGAAACGGTAAACTGGAAAACAAATAACGGGAGGGGATGGAAGCATCCTTTTTATCGAAGAGATGAGGATAGTATTGATTTAAAGCCCTATATAAAATCTGTCAGGATTATATCCATGCTTTCGTTCTTATTTACATTCCTGATCATTCTGGACTATTTCCTTCCAAAAGTCAATTACGAACAAACTGTCCTGGCAAAACTAACGACATATAAATCGATGAATACAATTGTTATTGCGACGGAAGATTTCGAATTTCCTTTGAGTTTCCGGTATTCAAAAATGATCAGGGCCGGAGATAATGCTATTGTATCGCTTTCACCGATATTTGGCATACAGTATAAATTAACTATAGAATCAAGAATGGATAAATACGTGTTTAATCCACATTATAGCATTTATAATATATTCGCCTTCTTTCTGGTAATCCTACTCGTCACTTCTTATATCGGCCTGTATCAGAAGAGAAATAATCCCGAATTGATATTCAGTGCTGGCGTTGCGAATGTATTTTTATCGGTCCTTGTGATGTACCTGATATTTTCAAAGTAATATCAGGGATCAGTTAAATACTGGCTGCTTGCATCCTACCCAAGTAAATCGTTGCAAGACAAAATCCAGGTTTGAGGCAGATGCATTACTGGCCGTATTGCCCCCTGTCAGGTGGTATTCATCATAATCAGCTCCCGGAACAATATAAATATTCCCCACCATATTAAAAGTAATCGGAGTATTTGTGGATGTCATCTGGTCAATGGCTATGTCCTTGAATTTTTCGTTTGTAGTAAAAATACTGCAATATAATGCCCCTTTTCTCTCAGCTGTTTCATAGGCAAGTTCCAGTGAGTGAAATGAGTTTTTTGTTTTTATGAAGAATCCGACAGGTCCGAAATGTTCTTTCATATAGGTGTCTTTCTGGTCAGGGAACAACTCCATGATCATTGGAGATAATGTTCTGGCATTCTTATATTCCGGATGTGGGAATGAGCTGGCCTTGTAAATTAATCCTCCATTTTGTTTCTCAAGCTTTTCAATAGCAGATATGGTTTTAAAATCCTGAATAGATCCAAGTATCTGAGCACCTCTTTCATTTTTAATCAATTCAGAAAGCGCTTTAATAAACCGGTTAACAAAATCATTATAAGATATGACACCATCAGGTGTTTTAACGCCTTCTTCCGGAATAAAGAAGTTTTGAGGCGTATTATTCATTTGACCGGAATACAAGGCAAGAGACATTACGAGGTTTTTAATTCCAATCTCCAGATCGTCAAATGAATCGATAATTACTGAGTTAACACTGTGTTTTTCAGTGAATACCGTTTTGCCCTTCAGGTTCCTCAGATAATCTGCAAATAAACAGCTTCCCTTGAAGTCGATCAGTTTAATATGAGGATGTTCAACGAGTGATTTAATGTAGTCTTCATCATCACTGTCCACAGCAAGTTGGCAAACATTTGGATCAAATCCGTTCTCACTGAATACTTTCTGAATTTCGGCCACAACTATTGCAATAGGCAATATGGATGATGAGTGCGGTTTGACTATCACAGGATTACCTGTTATCAAACTTGCAAATATGCTCGGCACTGTATCCCTGGAGGGGAAATTCGGGCAGCCAAGGATCAGACTGATGCCTTTGGGAACGGCGATCCATGATTTACCGAGCTTTATCCCAAATTCATCCTGCACTATCTTTCCAAACCTTGTAACCGGGTATCTTCTTAAAGCATCAAAACCCGAGGCTACAGCATTAAGGGCCCGTTGAGCCGAGTGTGGTCCAGAAATTTGAAATGCCATGACATATCCCATGCCACTGGTGTGCATCGTGGCATATGCGATCTCAAAAAATCGCTTTTTAATTCGTTCCAGAGATTCAATCAAAAGACCGGCCCGGTCCTCGACTGTAACTTTTCTCCATTTATGGTATTCATTCTTTGCCCTTTCAATAAGTGTATTAATATCGAAAGTAGGATATTGGATATTTAAAGGTTGTAAAAGAAACGGGGATTGTTCTTCCCCTTCCCAACTTTCGGGCATGGCCTGCCTTAGTTCCTGGAACTTGCTGTTAATATGACTTTTAAACTTCTGATAGCCTTCTGATATTGAATTTTCACCATATATCTTATCCGTAGGTAACTCTGGATATTTATTAAAGAAATATCCTTTATGAATTGATTTTATGGTATCATTTATAGTGCTTTTATATTTTTCGAATAAAAACATCTTAAAAAATTCGCAATTCTTTAATGTAATATAGAAAAAAGTCTAAAAACATAGGCCCAAAAGCCCAGTTAATTTAATACTTTAATATATTTAACGAAAAGGTGCTGAATGTGTTATTTATCTGGACAATTAATTGATTGGTTAAATGAAAATAATTAGAGCTACCGTCTTAACAATAGGTGAAGAGATCCTGTACGGTCATATTTTGGATACAAACGCCAACTATATAAGCAATGCACTTTCGGATGTAGGTATTAAGGTGGTGATGCATCTCTCGGTAGGTGATATTTATGATGATATTCTGGAGGCATTAGAAGTAGCCGGATCCAAATCTGATATTGTGCTGATAACTGGTGGGATCGGACCCACAAATGATGATATCACAAAAAAATGTCTTTCAGATTATTTTAATTCAGAAATAAAATTAAATCAGAAGGTACTTGATGAGCTGTCTGCATATTTCGAAAAACGGGGTTTCCCTTTTACTGAGCGTAATCAAAAACAAGCTTATCTGCCTGATAATGCAGTTATAATCCCCAATAGGATGGGTACAGCACCGGGCATGTGGTTTGAAAAAGATAATAGGATCTTTATATCAATGCCAGGGGTTCCACATGAAATGAGGCACCTGGTGGAAGAAGAAGTTATTCCAAGATTAACTGGAACTTTCAAGACAAGCATTATCTACCATAAACTGATTATGACGGCTGGCCTCGGTGAGTCCTGGCTCGCCGAAAAAATAGAAGAATGGGAAAATTCACTGCCGGATTGGTTATCACTTGCCTATCTCCCATCCTATGGACAGGTAAAATTAAGGTTAACTGCCCGGGGACAGGATAAACAAGTTCTTATTAAAGACTTGAAGTCATATATACATTCTTTAAATAAGTATATAGGGCAATATATTTATGGTGAGGACGGTGAGACAATACAAGAAGCAATTGGGAAAAAATTGATCTCCAACCAACAAACACTGGCTATTGCTGAAAGTTGTACCGGCGGATATATTTCTCATTTAATTACCAGTGTTCCGGGTTCTTCAGCCTACTATAAGGGTGGAGTTGTTGCTTATAATAACAGTATCAAGGAAGGAACGATAAAAGTAAAACATGAAACCCTACAGAAATATGGAGCAGTCAGTGAAGAGACAGTAAAAGAGATGGCTGAAGGGATCAGGCAGCGGTTCAAGACGGATTATGCTATCGCCACGAGCGGGATAGCCGGGCCAGGGGGTGGTACTCCTGAAAAACCTGTAGGTACAGTCTGGATAGCAATTGCAGGTCCGGATGGATGTACTACAAAAAAGTTCACCATACTGAAGGACCGCTCAAGCAATATAAAATACTCATCTGTACAGACATTGGTATTGCTGTGGCAAAGAATATCTTAAAAAAATTGAACTGAAGACTTAAAATGTTAATTTTGTTTATACCCTTCATCAAAAGATTTGATTATGGCAATTGTTGAAATGGTTATGCCCAAAATGGGCGAAAGTATAATGGAAGCCACCATTCTGGAGTGGCTTAAAGGAGAAGGAGATCAAATAGACCAGGATGAGTCAATCCTGGAAGTTGCCACTGATAAGGTAGATACAGAAGTTCCATGTACACATGGTGGGATTTTGAAAGAGATCCTGGCTAAAAAGGGAGAAATAGTGCCCGTGGGCTCACCTATAGCAATTATTGAAACGGTGGAGGAGATCAAACATCCTCTGGGGCTGGATGATCTGCCAGATGATTACGAACACCCCGAAGAAATTGATGTGAATGATGTAACGGGCTTGCCCTCCGGCACACGGGGTAATGGAATTAACGAGTTAACCAAACCTGAATCATACCGTTTTTATTCTCCACTTGTCAAAAGCATTGCCAGGCAGGAAGGGATCAGTCTCAACGAATTGGACGAAATAACCGGTTCGGGAAAAAAGGACCGCCTCACTAAGAAAGATATCCTGGCTTATATAGCGAAAAAGAAATCAAGTGAAGCGGCAAAGATTCAGGAAGTAATATCTATTGCAGAAAGACCCTTGCCTGCTGAATATGATGAGTTCGAGGATGTAAACTTCAAAGCAGGAGAAGATGAGATCATTGAGATGGACAGGATGCGGGCCATGATCGCAGAGAGAATGGTGGAATCCAAGAAGATATCTCCTCATGTAACTAGCTTCGTAGACGTGGATGTTACCAATGTAGTTTTGTGGCGTGAGAAGATCAAGAAAGAATATGAGGAAAAATATGGCCAGAAGCTAACATACACACCTTTGTTTCTGGAAGCAGTGATTCAATCCATTAAGGATTTTCCTATGATCAATGTGTCAGTAGATGGGAATCGAATTATACGCCATAATAAAATTAATATTGGGGTGGCTGTTGCCTTGCCGGGATTTAACCTGATCGTACCTGTGATCAAAAATGCGAATCAATACAGCATGAACGGACTGGTAGCTAAGGTTAATGACCTTGTGGTCAGAGCACGAAACAATCAGCTTAAACCAGATGATCTGACCGATGGGACCTATACCGTTACAAATGTAGGGTCTTTCGGTAATGTAATGGGAACCCCAATTATTATGCAACCCCAGGTAGCTATTCTGGCTATAGGCGCAATAACAAAAAAGCCTGCTGTGATTGAGACCCCAACAGGTGATACGATTGGGATCCGTCATAAAATGTTCCTGTCTCATTCATATGACCACAGGGTTATTGACGGGGCACTCGGTGGCTCCTTTATACGAAAGGTAGCCGATTACCTGGAAGGCTTTAATATCCAGCGTGAAATTTAAATGAGATTATCCCCCTAACTTTGTACATGGATGTTGCCGTTTAATCCCAGTGACTTATTTACCCGGGATTCCTTTTGCTGAAATCATGTTAATAATCAGGCCAGTTCCGGATGATTCTTCAGCGTCTGTCGAATAAAATGATTTATAGCGATCCTTGAATCAACGGCTTCAGTAATATAAACCTCCTTCTGGGCTTTAACCAATTCTTCAAACATCAGTTTCCCAAAACCATTTGATATTATAATCTGGCAATCCCAGATGGCTGAAATTAGGGATAGTTCCTTTTCTATAGAATTATCCTGATCTGCTTCCTCTTCAAGTCTTTCAATTGATTTCCTTGAAATATATGATTCAGCAATAATTTCCCCGTTAGAAATTTCATATACATTAAAGCCATTAATACTTTGGATATTGGAAGATATACGTCTTCCATCACGAGTAGGTATTGCAATTTTCATTTTTACTATTTTATAGGTTTAAATCTTCAAATAATCTCTTTTCAAACAAATAATTTAATCTTTTTTATGCTCTGATTCTTTTTCTTCTTTTAATATTCTGACTGTTTCCTGTGCTATTACCAGTTCCTCATTGGTTGGAATAACCACAACCTTCACTTTTGAACCTTCCTTACTTATTATTCCCTCTTTTCCCTGTACAATCTTATCGTTTTGTTCCTTGTCAAATTCAATACCGAGGAATTCCATATTCCTGCAGGCTTCATACCGGGTATTGATATCATTTTCCCCTATTCCTCCTGTAAAAACAACAATATCCATACCTTCCATAGCTGCACAGTAAGCCCCAAGGTATTTTTTGATCCTGTAACTATACATTTTCAAAGCGAGTTGTGATTTTCTATGTCCATCGATCGCTGCTTTCTGCACTTCCCGCATATCAGAGGAAATACCTGAAATCCCCAGCATGCCACTGTGTTTATTGATAAGGGTATTTGCCTCCTGTACCCTGATCTCTTCCTTATTCATGATGAAGGTTAACACTCCGAGGTCAAGATCTCCGGACCTTGTTCCCATGATCATACCTTCCACAGGGGTAAGGCCCATGGATGTATCCACTGATTTACCGTATTTGATAGCGGCTACGGAAGCTCCATTTCCCAGGTGACAGGTAATAATCCTCTGTTTCATGACATCGACTTTCAGCATTTCACAAGCCTTCTCTGAAACATATTTATGACTTGTCCCATGAAACCCATATCTTCTCAAACCATATTTTTTATAGAGAGAATATGGGATGGCATACATATACGCATAATCTGGCATAGTCTGATGAAAGGCAGTATCGAATACCGCAACCTGCGGGAGTTTTGGTAACAAGGATTGAACGGCATAGATCCCCTTCAGATTCGGAGGATTATGAAGCGGAGCCAGTTCCGCTACTTCTTCAATCTTTTTGATAACCTCATCATCAATTAGTACGCTTCCCTTGAAGGTTTCACCACCATGAACAACCCTATGCCCAACAGCATTTACATCATCCATGGAGCCTATACTTCCATGCTTTTTACTGATCAATACACCAAATATATATTCAATCCCGGCCTGATGATCTACAATCTCCCCAACCAGCTTTACTTCATCACCATCGTTCCTGGTATTGTGCAGGAAGGAACCCTGCATACCGATCTTTTCAACAGATCCTTTGGCCAGCAGTTTTTTCTTTTCAATCTCAAATAACTGGTATTTTATTGAAGAAGAACCGGAATTAAGTATTAAAACAATCATTATTTGTCATATTATTCATTAAAAAATCGGAACTCAGCAGGATTCATGCCGTTCTGGTACGATCTTCTTCCCTTCCTCATCATATTTATAAAAGCCAATTCCTGCTTCACGCCCTAAATGATTTGCCCGCACTCGTTTTTTCAACATTGGGGAAGCTTTATACTTTATATCGCCAAATTCACGATAGAGGTTATCCAGCCAGCGTATTACCATATCAAGGCCGATCTTATCTGCCATCTCAAATGGTCCAAGCGGGAAGCCGTAACCAATTTTCATGGTATCATCTATGTCAATCATATCCGCAACACCCTCCATAAGAATTTCACAGGCCTCGTTGATCATAGGAGCGATTAATCGGGTACTGATAATCCCCGGAGATTCAATTACCGGGACAATGCGTTTGCCAAGAAGTCTGGTAAACCTGCATACCCTTTTGTAGGCTTCATCAGAAGTATATAGACTTTTCGCTACTTCTACCAGGGGGATATCTCCTGCCGGGGATATGAAGTGAAGACTGACGCACCGCTCGGGATGCTTTAATTCTGCTGCAAGCTCTGTGATAACAAGGGTAGTCGAGTTTGTTGCAATAATCGCCTTATCATCTACTACTTTTTCAATGTGTTTGAATATTTCCTTGCGGGTATCCACACTTTGTTCCCTGGTTTTTGATTTTATCGACTCTATGACAACCTCGCATCCTCTAAGGTCTTCATATTCAAGCGTTCCCCGGATCCTTGACATAATCGCACGCTTGTCACTGTCAGTCATCCCCCAACGTTTGATCATATGCCTCAGGTCACGTTTTATTCCCTTAATAGCATCATTGATCTTATGATTTGATAATTCCAGGAATATAACATCGATCCCGTAGCTGCTGACCATCCTGGCAATTTCCTGGCCAAGAATACCACAACCCACAATCCCGACTTTGGTAAAGGTATCAGATGTATGTTTTTCATCTCCTGAACTTTTTAAAGCATATTCTTCAATAGGTTCTACCTGTTCCATAGTATTCAGTTTTTTTTTATTTCTTAATACCGGCAGCCTGGTTAGCTGTAATAGCTATCATGTTTACTATGTCAGACACAGAGCAGCCTCTGGATAGATCATTTATCGGAGCAGCCATACCTTGCAGGATCGGTCCAATAGCTTCGGCATTTGCAAGACGCTGGACCAGTTTATAGGCAATGTTGCCTGAGTTCAGGTCAGGAAATACGAGAACATTCGCTTTCCCACTGATAGGACTGCCAGGAGCTTTTTTCTTTGCTACGGCTTCTACTAGGGCAGCATCTGCCTGCAACTCACCGTCAATTAGCAGATCTGGTTCTGACGATTTTGCTATTTTGGTGGCATTTGCTACAAGGTCCACCAATTCATGTCTCGCGCTGCCTTTCGTTGAGAAACTTAATAAAGCCACTCTCGGTTCCAGTCCGGCTATATCTTTTGCAGTTTTTGCAGTTGCTATGGCTATTTCAGCCAACTGGTTTTCATCGGGATCCGGGTGAACGGCACAATCGGCAAATATCATTATACCATCATCTCCATATTTGGAATCAGGCAGTATCATTATAAAAGCACCGCTTACAACTGAAATGCCAGGAAGTGTTTTGACATACTGAAAGGCAGGTCTCAGTACATCTCCGGTAGCATTCATGGCGCCTGCAACTTCGCCATCCGCATCACCATTCTTGATCATAAGGGTGGAGAGATATAGCGGATTTTCAATGAGCCTGGAGGCTTCATCGCGTGTGAGCCCTTTATGCTTCCTGATCTCCACCATCATGTCTATATATAAATCCTTTTTGTCATGATTTACTGGATCAATTATAGTAGCCTTATCCAGGAAATCTAATTTTAGATCAGCCGCATAGGATAAGATCTTTTTTTTATTTCCAAGTAATATGATTTGGGCTAAACCCTCTTCGAGGGCAGTATTAGCGGCTTTTAGTGTCCGTTCTTCATAGCTTTCCGGCAATATGATTCTCTTCTGGTATGTTCTGGCATTTGCACGTATTTTATCAAGCAAAGTCATAATTATGTCTTATTCATTTCAAAAAAATATCCAGATTAGAAAACTAAAAGTGAAAAAATAGTTTCTGGATTAAGATACGAAAAAATACGCAATTCTGCTTCCTATTATGGGTTAACTTTTTAAGAAATATTGCTAAACGGCTTTAATTGGGGAAGAACTGTTGGTTAAGGTTGGAATAGAGTTTTTTTTTTAATAAACTTATGTTATAAGTATATATCTGTGAAACTGGGAGAGCAACTATTTTTAGCCTTTGAATCCTATGGTCAGGCATTCCGCACACTGGATAATAAGCGACTTTGGTCAATCCTGATTCTCCCTTCTATGTTGAGTCTTATAATAGCCGTTGGTGTTGGAATACTGGCATGGACAACCTCTGATGATATTCTGCATTATGTAAACGGGAAATTCCTGGTCAGGGAATTTGATTCTGCAGTCGGGAATTTATTCCATATTATCGCCACCATCGCGATTCGTGGTTTAACCTTTTTTTTATATCTAAAATTATACCGTTACCTGACGCTAATACTGCTCTCACCGGTTTTTGTCAATGTTTCAAATATTTTCCATAGGGTAGTAAGCGGTGAGGATCATAAAATGAACATATGGGCGTACTGTTTTTGTTCCTTCCGGGGAATAAAATTTGCAATGCGGAACTTTGTCCTGGAAATCCTTGTTACTATACTTTTAACACTGTTGGCGATTATTATATTCTGGATATTCCCACTTGTTCCCATCCTAATATTTATCGCCGAGAGCTATTTTTTCTCCATGGTCCTGATGGACTATGCATTTGAGATGCAAGGACTTTCGATGAAGGAAAGCATTAAAAAGAGCAGGAGTATACCGGGAATTCCAATCGCAAATGGATTGATATTTAACTTCATATTACTTGTTCCCATTATCGGTGTTGTTGTTGGACCGGTACTAGCCTTTATTGCAGCTCAGGAATCTGTCCATGCCATTGAAAAATAGATTGCCATGCCAATTTCATCAATAAATCCCTATGACTCGGAAGTACTTGAGGAGTTTTCCGAATTTAAAGATCATCAAATAGAACAGGCGATACACGAAGGTCAAAAGGCATTCCGTGCATGGTCGGGGACTTCTTTTTCCCATAGGCGGGAATTAATGCATAAATGTGCTGAGGTCCTTGAAAAGAATATTGAAAAATTATCCAGGATCATTACCCTGGAGATGGGTAAGTTGATTTCCGAATCCAGGGCTGAGATCGATAAATGCGCCTGGGTTTGTCGTTATTATGCCGATCATGCTGAAACCTTTCTTAAGGATGAGAAACTGGACGTGGAAGAAGCGGATAGTTACCTTGTATATGATCCGATTGGCATCGTTCTGGCAATAATGCCATGGAATTTTCCTTTCTGGCAGGTATTCAGATTTGCCGCTCCTGGTCTGATGTCCGGGAATGTTGGGATCTTGAAACACGCCTCGAATGTACCGCAATGTGCATTGGCAATAGAGGAGGTTTTTCAGGAGGCGGGATTCATGGATGGTGCTTTTCAAACACTTTTGATTGGATCGGGTAAAGTCCCTAAAATTATTGATGATCCGAGAATTAGGGCGGTTACTTTGACTGGTAGCGATATAGCTGGAAGAAAGGTTGCTGAGCGTGCCGGGAAAAACCTTAAAAAGCTGGTTCTTGAATTGGGAGGGAGTGATCCTTTTATTGTACTTAAAGAGGCAGATGTGACGGCAGCGGTAGATACTGCTGTTAAAGCAAGGATGATCAACTGTGGGCAGAGTTGCATTGCTGCAAAGCGTTTTATTCTGGAGGAACCAATTTTTGATGAATTCATTCATCATTTCGATAGGGCCTTTAGAACTATGAAGGGTGGTGATCCATTGTTGGAAGAGGTCGATTACGGGCCAATGGCCAGAGAAGACCTCGTGGCAGAAATAGACCACCAGGTGGAAGCTACTGTAAACCTGGGGGCAAAGATCCTGACAGGAGGCGAAAGGCCAGCCACCAAAGGAAGCTTTTATCAGCCTACCATTCTTACCCATGTAAAGCCGGGTATGCCCGGTTTTGATGAAGAACTTTTTGGCCCTGTAGCTTCAGTAATAACAGCCAGGGATGCCTCAGATGCTATTAACATTGCAAATAATTCGAGATTTGGACTTGGAGCTTCCCTCTGGACACAAGACAGGGACAAAGCCTGGGAATTGGCAAGAAGAATAGAGACGGGAGCAGTTTTTGTGAATGCCATGGTTGCCTCCCACCCGAAAGTTCCTTTTGGAGGGACTAAAGATTCCGGCTATGGACGGGAACTGTCATATCTGGGCATCCGGGAGTTCATGAATGCGAAATCAATCTGGGTGTCCGGATAATCTAAATGTATCCTGCGATTTTATAAGACAGCAAGCCAAGTATTTCGTGTATAATCATATGCCAGTCCCTGAAGGCGGATGGATCGGGTATTAGTAGCATGTCCAGGCTGAAAGAACGATCTTTTGTATAAAAATCCACGCTGAATCCGTCCACATCCATACCCAGTTTCCTGAAGCACAGAAGTGATCTTTTGAGGTGGAACCCTGAAGTAATAACCAGGTTTTTTTTCCCCGGATACTCATTTTCCAGGATTTGCCCGGAGTACAAGGCATTCTCATATGTATTTCTTGCTTTGTTTTCCAGAATAATATCTGATGTATCCATCCCACATAATATCAGATAATTATACAGGTTGTCAGCTTCTTTATATTCAAAGTCCTTCAGTTTGCTGGAGCCCCCGGAAACCAGGATCTTTCTGATCTTACCCAGCTTGTATAATTGATAAGCATGGATTATCCTGTCTGCGCCCTTGGAAAAATATACCCTGTCTCTTGGTGTTTTTTCACTGTTCGTAACACCACCCATGACTATTCCGGCATAATATTCCTCTGTGATTTGTTCATATGGAGTGGGCGGGATTTCCCATAATAAAAGGACTTCATTGACTATAAACCTGTTCGAGAAAAAAAGTAAATAGACTAATCCCAGCATCAAAAATTTTACTCTTATTGGCCTTTTCTTGAGTGATATGCCTAGAATAAACCAAATACACATTTGAGTAAATGGTAAAAACAGAAAGGCAATCAGTTTTGATAAATAAAAAAACATATGTGAACAGATTATCAGGCCACTTAGCAGAACGCGTCAATCACCAGCTTTAATTTTAAAAGGTGTAAATCACCAGCTTTAATTTTAAATGCTTGCTGATTGCTTCTTCAGGTCGACCTTGCTGAAACTGTTGACTAATTTACGAAGAAGATCAAAATACAATGCAATAAATAGCAAGATTGTCATAAACCATATCATACCAATATTAAACCACAATGTGTCTCTCAGTTTACCGGCGAAATATTTACTCGGTGAGTAGAATATGGTTCTGAAATCGAAAAAATGATCAGAACGGGAAGGATCATGGAAAATTGGGAAAATCTTCTGAACAAGATGGTTTTTGTATTCTATGATGCGTACAACTTCATTGCGTTTTTTGACCATTTCCTCAATCCGTTTGTTGTAGTGGTCTCTTCTGAGCCGGTTAAAAATCTCCCTCTTTTCAGGACTGTTAGTCATTGATTGAACAAGAGCATCTTTTTCTTCGCTTTTTTCATTATACCGCCGTACATATACCCGTTTGAGTATTTTCAGGAATTCATCGGTTTCTTTATAGATCTGATGATCAAAATCATTTATATTTAGTTTAGCATAAACGGATAGCCGGTCATGCCCAAATTCATCCAGTCTTTCTCCTATTTCATTTCTCAATATAGCGAAGCCATTATTAACAAGTTCTAATGTTTCCGGATTGGTGGATTTGTAGTTTATGTTACAATAATTCAGTTTCGTCATTAATGCCGGCACATAATATAGGTTGTAATATTCGGCTGTGCTTTTCTCTTTATCCAGTTCAAAAAAGGCTTTTTCAAATTTATTTTCCTTGAACTGGGTCACCATGGCCGCTTCAAACGCCCAGCGGGAAGCCATGATCTCACCAATCAGCGGCACCTTATCCTTGCTTGAAATACCTGGATTCAGCTCTTCAAATTTTACAACCACCCCTGAGAGCAGGATCTGGGGAATTAACAGGATGGGGATTAAAATATAAATAGTAACTGCTGAATTGAAAGCGGCGGAAATATTGAGACCTAGTACATTGGCAAAACAGGATGTGCTGAATAAAATTAGCCAGAACGAAAGATCCATGCTTCGAATTTCAAGTATATAATTACCTATCAGCACGTAGGACATAGTCTGAATAGCGGACAAAGAAAACAAGATCAGAAGCTTGGAATTAAGGTAACTGCCTCTGCTTAGATTAAGAAATGATTCACGCTGCAATATCCTCCGGTCACTTATTATTTCTTCGGCACTTACAGTCAAGCCCATAAAGAGCGCTACTATTATACTCATAAAAATATAAGCAGGGATATTAACATTATCGCTGAAGCTGTAGGTCGTATTGAAACTCTCACCAGTAAACGGATAATACTTTAGGATAAATGCTAATAAAAGGGCCAGCAGAGGAGCTTCCAGCAGGTTAATGATCATGTATTGTTTATTAACTATTTTAGCCAGGAAATCCCGCGTAGCAAATATTTTGAACTGTTTAGGCCTGTTTGGGATGCTGAGTGACGATTTGAGTTGATGGGTATGTTCAGTGGAATGAATTATCTCTGTTTTTTTCTGAAAGATATCATGCCATTGTGCCGGGGTGACTTTCCTTTGCTTTGTCAACTTCCCGAATTCATTAACAACCTGGGTTTCTATGATGTTGAAGATCTGTTCCGGGTTTACATTGCCACAGGTCATACAGGTTCCATGATCGCTATCGACCAGGGTAAACAGTGCGTTAAAATATACTACAGCTTCAACAGGGT
>CBDUCT010000036.1:0-15916 GCA_965365715.1 uncultured Cyclobacteriaceae bacterium
TAAGACCTGAACCCCCGCCGCTGGATCCTTTCCCGTTAAGTGTCGCCGCCAGCAGGAGACCATCTAATAAATACAAAACCATTATTCCGGAAAATTTCGTTTCCGAGGCGGTCAGCATTACCTCCTGGGCAGACTCCTCAAGTCCAACAGGTGAATTACCAAACAATAAGACATATATAATATATCCGCTGGCGAAAAGCGTGGCGGCACCAGCTGCAGATGCAATAAATATTTTTTGAACATTCATAAGTTTAATGTTTTAGGTGATTTGTGATTGGAATTTATTTATCTGAATCTGTCAAACTAAGCAAATCCGGATAAAAAACAAATTTTCGGGATCAGAATTTATTCCTGGGCATCTTGAATCTGCAATTATCGAATAAGACGCCATTTTGAATTAAAATGCCCCAAGCGCTTCTGAAGAATTTTTAACTATATTTTGATAGTACGCCGATACCCTGATGGTAAAATGAAGAAGTCTGAAATATACCTGGATTTATTTTTAGTACTGAGGAAGCTAATAAAATTAAATCCAAAACTGGAAAAGATTTAAATTATTAAAAAGTATATTGTAAGATTAAAATTATTTCAAAACCAAACATTTACAATTATGTCAGTAATTATCTTAAATCATAATGTCAAGGATTTCGAAGCATGGAAACCCTATTATTACGCCGATGCTCCAAGAAGAGAAAGATTAGGTTTAAAAGATCTTGCTGTTGGAAATGCCGCTGATGAACCAACTAAGGTGTATATCATCTGGGAGGGAGATCCGGCTAATGTTGAAAAAATGTTACAGGATCCTGAACTTCCGGAATTAATGAAGGAGGCCGGAGTGGTTAGTGCGCCTGAAATAACTGTTTTAAATACTTAACTTTCATTTAATCGGGAGTATTTAATTCACTTACTACCCCAGGATAATTATTTTCATGCTAATTCATCAAGACTGGTCTCATTAACTCAGAATGAAAGGATTCTCAATTAAGAGTCCTTTCATTTTTCAGATATGTTATAGACCATGAGCGCATTGCCATGTCGAATATATAATCTTCCGTCATGGATAACGGGATGTGCCCAATGTTCCTTGGTGCCTAATGGCACAGTGAAAGTCGAGAGCACGTTAAAAGATTCATGGTTGGCTTTTACCAGGGCCATTTCACCTTTATGGCTATAACAATAAAATAATCCGTCGGCATAAATAACCGGGCCACTATCAAAAGCATCAGTAGAATATTGGATCTCACCCGTCTCCCAATCCAAGCAATGCCATATGGACTTATTGTAGGGGGCACTGTATAAATAACCATCTTTAAGTATGAACCCGTTCATGAGATTTGTGACATTTTGATTTCGCCATTTCACTTCTGCACCCTTCCCGTCTTCTGATAAAATAATTTGTACTGTTCCATCAAGGTCGGATTTAGCTGATGCGCTTGAGCAGAGGATCTTTCCGTCATAATATATTGGTGTATTGGCATGGATCTTATTGCTCTGCTGATGCTCTATCATCCAATAGCTTTCACCAGAAGTTGCATCAATGCCTATGATAGATTCGGCCATCATAGTAACCAATAATTTCGTATTGCCATGCTCAACAATAATAGGGGAACAATAGGCAGCAGGTTGTCCTGATCCTTTACTTGTCCATACCGTACTACCATCAAACCGGTTAAGTGCAACAACATTGTTTTCCGGCCCGCCAGGAGTACAAAAAACCAGGTCTCCATCAACCAGAAGAGATTCCGCCATACCCCACTGGATGTTTTCAGCAGAGAATTTTTTCAGGATATCGAGACTCCAGACCAAATTACCAGAATTCTCCTCATAACAGTATACAACCCCTTGTCCACTTTCAAGATAAACCAATCCATCAATTACCGTTGGAGTTGTTCTTGAACCATGATAATTCTGATGCCATTCCTCACCATATTCAGTTTTCCATAATAAGTCTCCCGCAAAGTTGAATGCGTATAAAACACCGGTCGTATCAGGCATACCACATATAAAAAGACTATTATCTCCAATGCCGACATTTCCATGCCCTGCTCCCAGTCCTTCATAGGACCATATCATCTCAGGACCATTTTCAGGCCATGTTCCAAGTAGATTTGATCCGGGATAAATTCCATCCCTGTTCGGACCACGCCATTGTGAAATTGAAACAGGTTCCGTGCATGCAATAATGATGCATATTATCAGGAAAGACAAAAGAGTTATATTTTTCATGTTCTATAGAGATTGAAGATCAAAAAATTATTATAAATACACCGCTATAATAACAATACTCACTAATAATATTGAAAAATCTTAATGAAATAATAATGATAAAATAAGCTGTAATATAATATGAAGTACTGCAAGTTTAGCATTCCTGCCCTAAAAATAAGGAAATAAAATATTAATCAGTTTAGATCGGGTAACGTGTATTCAATTCATTTTAAATCCTTTACATGCAGTATTTTTCATTTTTCATGTAAATATTATAAAATGAAATTGTAATTCGGCCAATATTACTTATATTTAAATTTACAATAAAGGTTACAATAACTCAAAAGCATCGATGAAAGCCTATGATATCGAATTAATTTTAAGTAGGCAATTGGCAGAATGCCTTTCTATCCCAGTTTTTATTACTGATATTGAAGGAAATCTTCTTTTCTATAACGAACCGGCCGAAGAAATTCTTGGTAAAAGGTATGAAGAAACTGGTGAAATGCCTGTTGAAGAATGGTCCACCATTTTTAAACCTCTGGATGATAAGGGAAAGCTTTTAAATCCGGAAGATCTGCCACTTGTTCAAACATTAAATAATTGCCTTCCTGCCCACGGATCGTTCTGGATAGAGAGTCTCAAAAAGGAGATTCATAAGATTTCCGTAACATCATTTCCGATTATGGGCAGAGGGAATAGGTTTCTGGGTGCTACCGCTATATTCTGGAAAATTAAGTAAAGAATGAAGATCAGAATACTGGGAACACGAGGTTCTTTACCTTCCACAAATCCTGAAACCTTTCGTTATGGGGGTAATACAGCCTGCATTGAAGTATCAAATGGTGATCAGTTTTTTATTATTGATGCCGGAACTGGTGTACTTAAACTATCTCCCGAACTGATTAGCAAACAGAATCGCTTTGATATTCTCCTGACGCATTTACATATTGATCATATCCAGGGATTAGGCTTTTTCAAACCCCTTTTTGATCCCAGGAACGAAATTCATATATGGGGGCCATCGAGCAGTTCAAGGACACTTCATAATCGCCTAAACCGCTACCTTTCTCCACCGCTTTTTCCTGTTCATTTTCGAAGCCTGCCGTGTCAGAAGGAGTTACATGAGATCTCGAGGTCGAGTTTTGAATTATGTGGATTGCAAGTTGAAACAGCATATGTCAGTCATCCCGGTCCGACCGTAGGATACAGGATCACGGACGGAGATTTTGTTTTTACTTATATTCCCGATCATGAACCTTTTCTGGGTAATAGGGGCTGGAATTACGGTAAAAAGTGGATTTCGGGTATGGGATTAGCCTATAAGGCCGATCTGATCATTCATGATAGTCAATATACACAAGAAGAATATCCTGACAAGATAGGATGGGGGCATAGTTCAATAGAACAGGCCATCAGGTTCGCCGGTATCGCTGAAGCCAAGAAACTATTACTATTTCATCATGATCCTAATCATACTGACAGTCAATTGGATTTCATTCTGAGATCTTACAGTGGTTTCACACCTGAAGGTCTTGAAGTTGAGCATGCTGTTGAAGGTAGTGTCTATAATCTGAGGTAATACTGGTCGGTAGAGAATTTCACTAAACGTGCTCGGGTCTGATACAAAAAAATCTAGATCATAATCGCTTGGTCAGAGGCAGATCATTTGAATAAGATTATTAAATTGTACTTGCTCAATCTATAGAATATCCATATGAGGCATTTTATCGATAAAAAAATGACTGTCAAATTATTTTTTATAATGTTCTCAGCTGCTGGTGTATGTTTTGGCAACACACTAAAAGCAGAAAAGCATCCGAAATACTTCGTTAAGATCGATAGTATAAACGATGTATTGGCATTGGATTCAAACTGGCTATATAAAAAAGGGGATAACCTGGCATGGTCTTCCATGAATTACGATGATTCTGAGTGGGATACACTTTCAACGATATTAAATGTAAAGGAAATAGATAATGATGTTTTCGAATCAAAAGGGTGGTTCAGGCTACATCTGGAAGTTGATTCATCGTTGTTTGGTAAACCCTTTGCCTTACTTATGAATCAATATGGTGCCTCGGAAGTATATTTATCCGGAGAAAGAGTTGCTGCATATGGAACCTTCAAAAGTGACTCAGCCGATGAGGAAAGATATAATCCTAAACTCCTGCCTAAAATCATTCAATTTACAGATTCATCTCATCAGCTTCTGGCGGTTCGATATCATCATGAAAAAGCATATAGTTTTAGTAAAGGATATTATCAGCATAATGCCGGATTCAGACTTTCGCTTAATGATCCAGGATTGGCTATTACCCGGGTTGACTATTTTATAATAAGCAGTAATTTTTTCCTGGGGTTGATTATGATTTTCGCCATACTTGGTTTTATACATTTATTATTTTTCCTGTTCTATAAAAAGAAAATATCAAATCTATACTACAGTATTTTCTTATTTATCTTTTCTTTATTGGTCTATGCCGGGAAATTACAGAATGCTATTTCATTAAATCCGGATCTGCACACAAAAATTGCCTTTTTAGTTTCCTTAGGCCTTCCGTTCTTCTTTATTTCATTACAGGGATTTATTTATTCATTATTCTATAAGAAATTCCCTGTGATATTATGGATCAGTGGCATTTTAGGAATACTCACATCAATCATGTATTTCTTTAATCTAGATATTTCAAATTACTTTCTTTTAGGATTTGCAATACTGATACCCATTGAATTGATCCGGGTTTTAGTCCTGGCAATAATTAAAAAAATGGAAGGGGCGTGGATACTGGGCTCAGGCGTAATTTTATTCGTTGTATTTTTTATTATAATTCTACTACTGAGTATTGTCATGGGAGGAAATATCAATATAAGTGGTAGCAGTCCCTTACAGATCATGTTACTGTTTTTGATCGTTTTGGCTATCTTAAGCATTCCCTTGTCAATGTCGATTTATCTTGCCTGGGATATTGCAAAGACTAATTTTAACCTGGAGACACAACTTGAGCAGGTTAAATTCCTGTCTGCCAAAACGATTGAACAGGAGAGAGAAAAGAAAAGAATTCTTGAAGGGCAGAAAGAAAAGCTTGAGGTCCTGGTCAAGGAAAGAACCCTGGAATTGGAAGAAGAGAAGGAGAAAACCGAAGAACTGTTATTAAATACCCTCCCTTTAAAAGTAGTAAACGATTTAAGGGAAAATGGAAAAACCAATCCCGAAAGTTTCGATGATGTAACTGTTTATTTTTCAGATATCGTAGGTTTTACGAAATTATCTGCGAAACTGGCTCCTAATATTTTAATTCATGAGTTAAATGATATTTTTACTGCTTTTGATGACATAATGGTTCGTCATAATTGTGAAAGGATCAAAACAATAGGTGATGCTTATCTGGCCGTTTGTGGTATGCCTGAAAAGAGAAGGAACCACGCACAAAAAATGATCAATGCAGCTCTTGAAATACGGAAATTTTTGGAGAAGAGAAATTCCAGTTCTGACATAAAATGGAAAATCAGGATTGGAATTCATTCCGGACGGGTAGTAGGGGGAATTGTTGGTGTACGGAAATATATATACGATGTATTTGGAGATACCATTAATACCACATCCAGAATGGAAAGCAGTTCGGAACCTATGAAGATCAATATTTCTGAAACTACTTATAATATGGTTAAAGATAAGTTCAAATTCATAGAGAGGGAAGCTTTGGAAATCAAAGGCCTGGGGTTAACAAAAATGTATTTTCTTGATCATACATCAATCTTCTCTTAGTACATCCACGGGATTCGTTCTTGCTGCACGAAGGGCTTGATAACTGATCGTAACCCATCCGATAACTAAAGATATCAATCCTGCTATCAAATAAATTTCAATTCCCTGGGTTATCTTGTAGGCAAAAGTATCCAGCCATTTATTCATTGCATAAATGGAAACCGGAATGGATATTAAGTATGAAATACCTATTAATTTAGATAAATCGGTGGATACCATGATGATAATATTTTTTATTTCTGCACCAAAAGCCTTCCTTACACCAATTTCTTTAAATCTTCTTTCAGCAAGGAACATAGACATTGCATATAGTCCAAGAACGCTAATGATTATAGAAATAAAAGCAAAATATTTTATAAGGTTAAAGGTATTGAAATCCCCTTCATATTGTTGCATGAGATGATCGTTGAGGACAAAATAACTGAAGGGGGTTTCTTTGATTACTTCTTTCCATTCATTCTCAAGAAATTGTACCAGGCCCTGAAAATTGTCCATGTCAGCATTCAGCATCATATATTGATACCGTTCGCCATTTCCGATCGAATACATGAGAGGATCCATGGCTTGATGCAGAGAGAACTGGTGGATATCATTTACTACACCTGCTATCTCATATTCAAAGGAATTACCATCATAGTCAAAGTAAGCCATTGATCCCGGGGCCTCTTCCAGTGATATGCCCAGCATATCTATACCTGTTTCGGTTATGAGTATTTTGGTTCTGGTTGTATCTTTATTATAATCCAAGAAATCCGATCCGCTTAGGACTTCCATCCCCATGAGGTCAATGAATTCCAGATCGATCGTACTATTGTATATGTGTATTGCATCATCCATGGTCTGACCTTTTTTATATAGTAAAAGATCATTCAATATGGGCGATCCCGGAACACCATCTGTTCCGGTAACTTGCCTTACCATAGAATTCATGTTAAAAGCATTTTTTAGAACAGAATACTGATTTGCTGCCTCCTGTGTATTTAAGGGAATTACAAGTTTGGAATTTGAGTCGAATCCCAGGTTTTTATTTTTTATGAAATCCACTTGTTTTGAAATAACGATAATCGCGCTGATCATTGAAATGGATATAATAAACTGAAAGATAACCAGGCCCTTTCTTAATATTGATGCACCTCTATGGTCTTTGCCGCGGCCTTTTATTACTTCAGTGGGTTTGAAAGATGACAAATAAAACGCCGGGTAAAATCCAGCGATAAGACCTGTTACGACTAAAAATGTCAATAAATAGGAAAATAATATCGGGAAGTATTTTGGTGAAAATTGAAGTGGATTATCAATTAGTTGATTAAAATATGGTAGAGCAAGTTGCGCAAATACCAGACTTAAGAGAAGCGATATAAGTACTATTAAAAAGGATTCGCCCAGGAATTGGTAAATGAGCCCCTTTGATGTGGCACCCATAACTTTCCTTACTCCTACTTCAAGGGCTCTTTTTCCGCCTTGCGCGGTGGACAGGTTGATGTAGTTAACACAAGCTAATATGAGAATTAAGATGCCAATGAGGATAAGTACTTGTATAAAATTAGAATCGGTGGTGTTGGGGACATTGACCATGAATTCTTCTTTGGAAGTATGGATTGCTGTTACCGGCTGCAAAAACAACTCCTTGGTGATACCCATTTCTTTCATTGTTTCACCTCCATTTCGCATCAGGATTGCATTAAGCTTTTCTTCAATCAAATCCGGATCAGAACCCGGTATAAGTTTAAGATAGGTGTAGAGCATGTTCTGACCAATCCAGTTTGTCATATCGCTGTTAAAAAAATTATTCCATTGAGAATTGGCCATGGAGACAACAAATGTCGGATTAAGATGGGAATCAAAATGTTTATTATCGAATACGGCTGTAATTTCAAATTCAATATCACCAAAATCAGTACTTAATTCTATCATTTTACCTGTTGGATCATCGTTGCCGAACATTTTTATCGCCCAATCTTTTTCAAGGGCCATGGCGCTGTGATGGGACAGTGGATTATCGATATTTCCCTGAATAATTTTATATTTTAATACATTAAAAAATGATGTGTCAGCTACAAATCCGTCTTCTATTGTCCAGGACTGCTCCTCAAATCTGATTACATTTCTCCCTCCAAACAATGAGCTCGTCGTAGCTCTTACACCGGATATAATTTCAGGAATTTCCTCTATCACTACAGGAGCAATGGGTACAGAATTCGTGGCAATCTTAAGAAACTCGCCATCACTTAAACTCATATTTGAGACGAGACGATAGATATCTTTTCCGTGATGTTTATCGTAACTCAATTCGCGGGTTGCGTAAAAAAACAGAATGATGCAGCAAGCAAGGCTGATAGAAATTCCAAAAATATTTATTGCTGCAAAAAGTCGATTCCTTACCATATTCCGGTAAGCGGTTTTGATGTAATTCCTTAACATTTGTGAACGTTTACTGAAAATTTACCAATTCCTGTGCCAATAAAGTAAAACATTGATTATTAATATATTATAATGATTATAATGAGTATTCCTAACTTAAATATGACCGGCATAGCACATTTTGCGTTCACTAATGAACATTTTCCCGATAGCTATTTCAAAGTAAATTTGAACTTGTTTCTTATTTAACTAATAAGCATATATTGATGAGTCAAACGGTTTTTATGAGGAAAATTTTTAAACATTTTCAAAAAAAATTAATAAGCTATTAAACCTTTGAATATGCGACATGTCTAAGTGTTATAAAAAAAATTATAACAAGTAAATATAAGATCATGAAGACGACAAAAATTGGAATTCTGGCAATCGCATTTTTATTTATCGGTCTGGCTGGATGTAATAATGATGAAATGGTGGATGAAGCCCCTCAGGAGGTTCTTGATGAGACCACTTTTGCTGAAAACACTTTTGAACAATTGGCCTCAGATATTGATGAAGTGAGTTTTGCCGATATGAGTGAAAGTGCACGTTTGGCTGAAACGACAGAAGGAGATAAGGTTAGGTGGTTTAAACGATTCGGTTACAGTGATTGTGTAACTGTAACTAGAGAAATGCCAGGTGAGGGAGAGTTCCCCATCATAATTACTATTGATTATGGTGAAGGTTGTGGTTCCTGGATGTGGGATGTTGTTAAGAGTGGTAAAATTATTATAACCATAACAGGTAAAATGAGTGAGGAAGGTTCTAAGCGCCTGGTGACATTTGAAGATTTCAAAGTAAATGGTAATCTTATTGAGGGTGAATTCACATTTACCAATTTAGGAAATGCATCGTGGTCCCGAGTCCTCGTTGGCGGTAAGATCACTACAGAAGAAGGTGTAATAACCCGTGAATCGGAAAGGATCAGAACAAGAATTGAAGGTGGTGATACCGATGATCGAAGTGATGATGTATTTGAGATTACCGGTAATGCCTCAGGAAAAACCCTGGAGAATAATACCTATACTATGACTATCATTGAGCCCTTAATCCGGTCATTGGATTGCTTCTGGATCACAAGTGGTACTATTGAGAAAGTCATCAATGAAACAACTCTTATTACAATAGATTTTGGAGATGGGGAATGTGACAACATCGCTACCAAGCAGATCGGTGATGAAGAGCCTGAGGAATTTGAAATGAATTGCAGGATGAAGCGATGGAAGTGGATGTGGCGTCACAGACATATGCATAACAATTAATATATGTTAAGTTGTCAGGATAAGGACAGGCCGTCCCGAAAGGGGCGGCCTGTCTTGTTTAGAAGTTATGCTTTAATCAACTATCCTTTTGGTTTTTAATAAGAAATTTATATTCTGGATATAATGATTTTGGAATTGAGAAACCCCAAATTAATTGGGTCTTTTTTTTGATATCCATAACTGTGTAATATTCAAACTAAATAAAATGAGCTTCAGATTATATTTTCGAATCTCATTAACATCGTTAGCTGGATGCTACTTTATTTCTGAACCACATTTAAAGGGTTAACTGGATGCTGCCGTCTTTTAATACGATATCTATGACCGTGATATATTTAAAGATAAAAAAAGGTTCAGATTTTGTTTCCGAACCTCCCTTAGACTATTTAGCGTATGCTGCCTTCTATATCATTCCATTTCCAGACCAATAGTTCCCATATCAGTAATCTTCTGATCTTCAACAACCACATTTTCAACCACTTTTGAAGTCAAAGAAGAACCGTCGGCTGGTTCAAATGATACTGAATGGGTGCCACTCTCGATACCTGATATTAAAAAAGAGGCTGATTCTAAAGTGGTCATAGTGGAACCCAATGTATCGCCGTTGTTTAATACATAGATAGAAATAATTTCGTTCTCAGGAGATATTTCTCCTTTTATTGATCCACCATTATTTTCAGTTAAAACCCTGATTACCGGCTTTAAAAGGTATTTTTCATTTGCCTTGATGATTGAGCGTGCTGCCTCGAAGTCAAGTTTCAGGTAATAGGAGAGACCTGCTTCCAGATTTTCATTTACTTTTAATTTAAGACCTGATTGTTGACCACTTGGCGTTTTCAACTTAAGGCTGTCACCATCAATAACAACTGTATTTTCATCACCAAGGACCAGCCTGATTTGGGTTATATATCCTGCTGGAAATTCTGAATCGTAAATGGTGAGTTCCTGGCCATCTGTGTAATCCAGTACATTGACAACACCGACATCACTTCCTTCCAGGGTGACCCAGCCTCCAGTATCATCATTGTCACTTTCTTCATCATCTCCATTTTCCTGCTCATCATCTTCATCTATAACAGAGCTGGAATGTACTCTGATTTCCTTTATGTCAATATTGACTGATTCAAAATCTCCGGCTTGATCAATTAAAGAGATTTTCAGATGACTGGTTGTCATTTCATTCTCATTGTTACATGAAAACAGCATCAGAATCAACAAAAACGAAAAAAGGACTGATAATTTCTTTCTCATAGCTCAAAATTTAAATTGTACAAATATTTTAGAAAACTTGCAGGATAGGTTAAGGTTGACAGACAAAGCTATACATGATATTTTTATATAACAATTGAAATTCACCACAGAAAGTACATCAATGGCTTCTTTGACGTCATAAATAATTGTTTGTCAACTAGTTATATTAATTTATTAAATCATTACTTTGCGTAATGCGTTGGTCCTCATTCACTTCCCGGTTTGAGGTCATATTAACTTTTTATCAATAGATCGAGCAGTTTCCGGTCGAGTTTATTACCATACCAGTCCTCATAGTCTACATCCTTGCGGCCAGAATTCAGGATACCAAATGTGCCTGAAAACTCCCATAAGGCAAATCCGATTCCATTTGAACCTAATATATCAAGAACATCTCTGAACCATGCCAGGAATACATCATGAGGTGTTTTATTATAACAACCACATTCACCGCAATGTACACCCACACCATTTTTAACGATATCAATCCAGGGGGCATAGAATTCCTCCAGCATATCCCTGCTTAGGTATTGATCACCAACTTGTCCCGGCCATTTCGGTTCCGGCAGGTTATCAATATCTTTAAAGGCCCAAGAAGCTTTGTAATGGGATATAATTCCCGGGAAGTAACCTCTGCAACTTTGAGCAATGTCGAGGTCCACAATTTCAGGAATTACTGTGCTTCCAGTTTTATTTCCATCGGCGATCACGAGATGATCGGGATTCGCTTCCTTGATGGTTTCCATAGCCTTCTTGGCTACTTTTCTATATATATTGCCAGGGACTGCACTTCTTTTCGAATGCTGATCATTCATATCCTCGCGCATGCAGGGTTCATTGGCCAGGTCAAAGCTGATCTTGTCCGGTGAGAGGTTTTTATATTTATCGGCCCACATAGACCAATGAAAATAGAAAGCATCCTGAGCTTCCTGGTCAAGCCATAGGTTATAAGGTTCATTGAAACCTGCGTTTACACAAAATCCTGGCGCCCTGTGCAGGTTCAGACTGACGTGCATATTATATTTATGTGCACTTTCCACAAGTGCTTCAATCCTGTCCGTCGCTTCTTCATCGATCTGATATACTTCATCGGGGGTTATATCCCTGCTGCGGTCGAATTTAACATAGGATGGATAAGCCATGGGTATTCTGACAAAGTCAAATCCCCAGTCCGACATCCACTTAAAATATTCCTCCTGTGTTCCCGGCCTGGCCCTGTTTGGATTGGGTGAGAAGAAATCAAGGAGGTTGAATCCTTTCCATTTGGGTAATTTGTTTTGAACTATGGTACTGTTACTGCTACAACCCAGTGTTCCAGCTAAACCTATACCGCCGATCAATAAGCCCGATGATTTTATGAATTCTCTTCTTCCTGCTTTTATAATTTTATTCATTATATTTTATTTATAGTAAATTGTGATAATCGTATTTGCTTCAGACCACATGTTTTTAAACGCTTCAGCTCTGCAAATTTGAATGGATAAACTTTTCGGCATCATAGCTGTATTTTCGTCACCAATCCAAAAGCCAATTGTGTCCAAAAAATCTAAAAACTTTTCACATAGTTTACTAGCATCCAACGGTCTTCTTCTTCCCTGATCTTCTTGTCAAAGCTTGGCATTTCATCCCTTCCTATGATTATTTTAAAATAGATTGCCCCATCGGACTGTGATTTAAAGGTTTTAGACGTAAAATCCTTGACGTCTGATTCTAATTCAAATGCTTTGGACCCATCGCCTAATCCAGTCTTACCATGACATGACCTGCAATGCATTGAATAGAGATCCTTACCAATTTCATCCTCATCTTCAACCTGGGCATAAGGATTTTCCATATTCTTGAACTTTTCCGGAACAACCCAGTCGTCTTGGTATGAAGTGTAACCTGAAGCAATGAAAAAAAGTACCAGAAGCAATAGTATTGATTGTAAATAATTTTTATTAGCTCTCATCATATAAAAAAAATTGATAAGGCAATAAATTATAAATTTGAGACGATAAAAGCAACCACTTTCAGGTTATTGTATTTAAGTTAAAAAAAACCACCTTGAATAATTATTCATCTCATGGCTAGAAGATTATTCATCTCTTAACGTATTAGCCGGATTTGTCATAGCGGCTTTTAATGTTTGAGACCCAATGGCAAGTAATCCTAAGGTGAGTAATAATAGAACTCCGAATAAAAGGATCCAGACGCTGAAATTTATCCTTATTGCGAAAAATTGAAGCCAGGCATTGTTCACGTAATAGGCTATGGGGGACGCAATTACAATGGCTATTACCAACAAATAAATATAACCTTTAGAGATTTTAAATAGAATTCCACGGACTGATGCGCCAAGAACTTTTCGAATTCCAATCTCTTTGATTTTCGTCTCCGCACTGTAGGTAGCCATACCTAAAAGTCCCATTCCTGCTATCATTATGGCAATCAGGGATACAAAACCTACAATGGAAAGAACATCACTGAATATACCCTGTGAATCCGCCAGTTGTTCGTCGAAGAACTGGTATTGAAATGTGTGTATTTTATCCAGTTCCTTCCATTTTCCTTCCAGGAAGGCTATCGTTTCATTAAGATTTTGTCCTGAGACCTTAATGTTAAGATATCGGTATTCTTCCGGATTATAAGTGAACATAAATGGCCCGATCTGGTCCTGAAATATATCATGATGAAAGTCTTTTACGATTCCGATCACCTCAACAATTTCATCAGCATTTCCTTCTGAATTTGTCCTGTTTACAGTGCTGAACTTTTCTCCAACAATATCATTTATATTTTCGTAACCGAATTTATTAGCCGTGGCTTCATTAACAACAATAAACCGCTTGTTTTCATCAATGAGTTCCTGGTTGAAATCACTTCCTGCAATAATCTCGAAACTAAGATTATTGATAAAATTATGATCTATAGAAATATGATCGACGTGCAGGGAATCCTGGGTTTCATCCAGTTTATAGATCTTATCACCTTCCTTGACCATGGTAGCTGGCATTATAGAACTTGCTGAGATCTGCTTTATGTCTGACCAGGAGGAAAACTCATTAACAAACTGCTCATAATCATTTCCTCTCAGGTTTACGTTTATTATGTTTTCTTTGCCAAATCCATATTCAGCACGCGCAAAATGTCGCAGCTGCAGGTATAATAGGGTAGAAGTTATTATGAAAAATAGAGATAAAACAAGTTGTGTTACTGTTAGTGTTTTACCAAGAATGGGTTTTTTAAATATAAATACACCCTTTTTATTAACTGTTCCGGTAATCTTATTACCCAGCATATTAAGTGGTTTGAAGGCAGATAACAACCATGCAGGAATCAGGCCTGAGAGGATGCCAATCAATACACTGAAGCCAATGAAAAAAAGGTAAGCCATAAAATTCTCTTCAAGTCCAATGGTCATATATTTATTTATCCATAAACCAGAAAATCCTGGTTTGATCAATTGGAGTAGTAGGACTGAAATCACAAGGGCTATTAGAGAAATGATAACTGCTTCAATGGTGAATTGGGTGAAAATCTGGAACCTGTAAGCTCCATTGATTTTTCTCAAGGCAATTTCTTTCATGCGTGATAATGAGCGGGCAATGGTAAGATTGGTATAATTAAAGCAGGCAGAAAAAATAATGATCAAGGCAAGAATTGACAAAAAGTAAAATCCTTCGATGGGCATACGTATACTCATTGGATTACTCAGCATTTTCCCGGGGCTGATTTTGGTGAGAGGTTGTAGCTGGAAAGTAGCCTTGAAATCTTCATATGCTGCGAATTTGACCTGGGAAATATTATCCAGGATCCGTTCAAGCTCAGCCTTTGACTTTCCTTCCTGGCTCAAAAAATAAACATGTGTATTCCAGATATTTCTCCAATTATCCATGTCATAATCTTCAATTCCAGAGGATATCAATGATTCCAAAGTAGACATAGATACAAGGATATCGAAATTGATATGTGATTTCATATTATTTTCCTTAACTATGCCTGTTACCCTAAAATCACCAAGCATGACATCTTTTACATCCAGATCAAAACCGAGCATATTCATCCCCCTGTCATTAAACGACACGATCTTTCCCATCGGATCTTCCTCCTTAAACAATTTTTTAGCTGCATCTTCACTTAATACCAATGAAAACGGTTCTTTTAGGGCTGTTTTGGGATCACCGCTATTCAGCGTAAATCCGAAAACATTGAACAGGTCCTCATCCGTGTAATATCCTGCAAGAGGAATGGTATTATTCTGATAAGTGAGGTCCCCTCCAAGCATGCCTTTGAATCTGACCACTTTATCAATTCCATTATATTCTTGCAATAAAGCGTTCTTTAAAGGCATGGGGGATGTTGCCACAAGTCCACCGGAACGATCTGATTTTGTAATAACCCTGTAGATCCGGTTTTCCTTATCATGAAATTTGTCATATTGAAGAAGATCGAACAACATCAATATGATGAGTAATCCGGTAGACATACTCAGCGATAAGCCAATGATATTGATGATTGAAAATAGTTTCCTTTTAAAAATATTCCGAAAGGCGATTACTAGATAGTTTTTGAGCATGTTAAGAAGTGTTTACCCCTATGACTACTAAAAATGAGATTTGGTTACATTATTATGCTAAGGATAAATTCTATGATCGGTTGTTATACCGTTTAGTCTCTTGTAAATGAACTTAATAATCCAGCTTTCGCATTTCTCTATTAGTCCCAAGCTGTCAGATCAATTTTTAGCGAATTCACCTAAATCAGGGAAACGAGAAGTAATTTAGAAATCGGCAGATTGTTCAGGTGATAGAAAACTTTATTGAACCAGAGAAAAAGCCTTACTCATGGCTTTATAGGTTGCCTGAAGGGCATCTTCATTATTCATATCCCTTAAGGGTTGATTAAAAGGCTCTGCCCTTACCGGACCGTCATAACCTATTTCCACCAGCGCTTCCATAAAAGATTTGGTGTCAACAACACCGGTTGCCATAGGTAATTCACGTTTTCCATCAATCTGTTCATCAGCGGTATACCCTGCTCTGGC
>CBDUCT010000037.1:0-15810 GCA_965365715.1 uncultured Cyclobacteriaceae bacterium
GATGGAAGACCCCGCAATAAGGCTGAATCCCGGGATGATTCTGTTGATGAGGTTTCTATTTTCAGTGGGGGAGAAAAGATAATAACTTCGAAGAATTTTAAGGGAGGTAAAATAACCTCAATATTTGGAGGATCCGAAATCAATTTTCTTAATGCTGAATTAGTTAAAGGGGCAGCATATATTGACGTTACTGCCATATTTGGTGGAGCTACGTTAATCGTCCCTGAGAACTGGAATGTAAAGACAGACCTCGTTACGGTTTTTGGAGGTTTCGCAGACAAACGAACCATTAGCGCTGAAAGTAAGGATTCTGAAAAGTCAGTATTATATATTAAAGGCTTTGTAATGTTTGGGGGAGGAGAACTTAAGAGTTATAAGAAATAGCCCATTTTTAATAAATGATACATACGGTAATTTCAAAGAAAAGGTATCTTATAACCTATCTAACTGTTTGGGCCGCTGTAACATTGGCCCATTCACTTTTACTATACTTTTATTATGACCTTCCGGCATATATATCCATTTTAGATGGGATAATATATAATGGGATCTACTTATTGCTTGGTATCGGGATATGGTTTATAGTAAATTATAATCCATTTGATCTTAAGAATCTGTTAAACCTGATACTCGCCCATTTCCTGTCGGCTTTATTTATTATGGGTGTTTGGATGTCCGTGGCTGGACTTATAACCGGGATTTTGTTCGGTGAAATAAAATTTTCGGAACCATATTCCAACCTGGTTCCCATACGGATAATACTCGGAATCATGTTCTATATTCTTACTGCGATGATCTATTATCTGATGATCTATTACCAGAATTTCAGAGAAAGAGTGGAATATGAAGCCAATATAGAAGCAAAATATAAGGAAGCCGAATTAAATACTCTGAAAGCCCAGATCAATCCTCATTTTATATTTAACAGCCTTAATTCCATTAGTTCATTAACCATATCCGATCCTGAAATCGCTCAGGAGATGATCGTTAAATTGTCAGAATTTTTCAGGATGACCTTAAAAAAGGATAATACCCAGTTCGCCCTACTCAGTGAAGAAATCAGGTATTCCCGCCTGTATTTTGAAATTGAGAAAATCAGATTTCAGGAAAAACTAAAGTATGTAATTGAATGTGATGACGGAAATGATTCATTGAAAATACCCCATTTAATACTTCAACCCCTGCTGGAGAATGCGATTAAACATGGTGTTCAGGAAAATATCAATGAAGTTGAAGTGAAACTCACCTGTAAAAAAGAAGATCATTACATAGTTCTTGTTTTATCCAATGAATATGATCCGGATTCGACCAATTCCGGGCAAGGCATTGGTCATAAAAATATAAAGGAGAGATTAAGACTGATTTATAATCGAAATGATCTGCTGGACATTCAAATTATCGATAATCAATATACCGCAATTCTGAAAATTCCATTATCTTATTAGGTATAATTCACTAATTTTGTTTTACACAATTATGTAAATATTTGGCAATTCCTTTTGGTCAAATTTTATTTAACCTTAACAAGATTTAATTCCTTAGATATGGACATAAAATACGATCTGAAATCTAGCTTATGAGGAAATTTACTGTGATCATTGTCGATGATGAAAACCCGGCGAGGGAATTAATAAAGAATTTTTTAAAACCATATGATGAATTCGTAGTGATCGATGAGGCAGCAAATGGTTTTGATGGTTGTCTGAAGATCAATCAGCATAAACCTGACCTGGTGTTTCTCGATGTTCAGATGCCAAAACTTTCAGGCGTTGAGGTTCTGGATTTGCTTGAGAAACCATTTCCATTTGTCATTTTTTCTACTGCTTATGATCAATATGCTGTTCAGGCTTTTGAAAAGAATGCTCTGGATTACCTTTTAAAGCCATATAATAAGGACCGGTTCAAGAGGGCTATTGAAAAATTTATTGAAAAATTTAATAATAAAATTTCAAGTCCCAACAAAACCGATCAGCTATTAGAAGGGATTCAGGCAAAAGACGAAACGATCAATCGAATCCCGGTCAGAAGTGGATCGAAAATCCATGTGCTAAAACTTGAGGAGGTAAAATTTATCGAGGCCCAGGATGATTATATAAAGATCCATTCCACCAAGGGGGCATTTTTAAAGCAACAGACAATGAAACATATGGAACAAAACCTGCCTGATGATGTTTTTGTCCGGATCCACCGCTCGTATATCCTGAATATTAATTTCCTGAACCAATTGGAGATATATGACCGGTATGGATATACTGCTGTAACATCAGATAATAGTAAATTACCGGTCAGCAGGCAGGGGGTGAATAAATTAAAAAAGGCCATCCAAATGGATTGATCTTTATACATAATTTTTTGGACCAGGAATCAAGCACTGAACAAATGACACTATTCTGGAAACTGATAATGAAATTAATCGGGTGGAAAACTGAAGGTGGCTTACCTGAAAATGAGAAGAAATATGTGATAATTGTAGCGCCTCATACCAGCAATTGGGATTTTCCATTAGGTCTTATTATTCGTGGCGCCATGGGATTCAAGGCAAACTTTCTTGGTAAAGATTCATTATTTAGGGGGCCATTAGGATTTTTTTTCAGAAGTTTGGGGGGTATTCCTGTCGACCGGAATGCAAGCCAGAACATGGTCGAACAAGTTGTCGGGGAAGCAAAAAAGAGAGAATCGTTTATTCTCGCGATTGCCCCGGAAGGAACAAGAGGGAAAGTCAAAAAATGGAGAACCGGTTTCTATTATATTGCATTAAATGCAGGGATACCCATAGTCATGTGTCAATTAGACTTCGAATACAGGGTTGCCAGATTCCTGGATCCTTTCTTTCCTACAGGAAATGCTGAGGAAGATCTAAAGTATATTAAAGGTCGATTTAAAAACATTAAAGGATTGGTGGATATTTAATAATTTATAATTCTCATTAAATTGGAGCAATCTTGAAATTATCTTTTATTTGTTTCAGGAATATTTGAAAATTTCATTTTATTGAGTTCTGGTTGCCAGGTTAATTTAAATAAAACATTTACTTACATGAAACGATTCCCGAGGCAAAGTTTGTTATGCATTTTCTTATTTCTATACTCTTTAAATGCTTTTGCACAGGAGGTGGTCTCCATTAATAATTTATTGGAAGATACTGCATATACACAGAAATTGCCGATCCCAATGGCTTCGATATCCATAACTTCGGAGCAGACAGCAAGTATCCTGGCAGAAGTTGAAGAATCACTTGGTTTAACCCCGGAACAGAATGATCAAATTGATTCTATTATAACGAATTTGAAATCCTCCTTTGAGAGATACAATACCCAGATTTCAGAAGTGTTTCTCAAGGAAACAAGTACAATACTTTTGGATAAAACCAAAACAGACATAGAGCAGATTAACGATCGAATAAGTGGATATAGAGAAAATATTCAATCTGAGATACAAAAACGGGAGGAGGAGAACTCCAAAATAGAGATCCTCATAAATATTTGGGAGATGACTTATAATGCAGAACGGTCAACCCCACTCTCAAATTCAGTTCAGCAAAATTTACGGGGATTGATAAGTAAACTAAAAGCAACCGATAAAAAAATTGATACCTATTTGAACAATTTGCTTGAGATTGAATTGAAGCTGAACAATATTTACACTGATTTCAATAACCTTATAAATAAAATTGATGATGCAAGGGATTATGCCAGTAAAAATTTATGGATTCCCGACAGCGATCCGATATGGGAGATATACTCTACAAGAAGAGACAGTATTGGTATTGAAACCAAACTCAGGCAAGCTTTTAGTGCACAGAAACATGATGCCCATGAATACATTCAATTCTATAGAGTTAATATCATCCTTGCCATTGTTATAATGGTTTTGATCCTGGTCTCATTCTACTTTTTGAGATACAGGATTTTGAACAAAGAATTTGAGGACCCCAAACATCAGGAAAATGCAACTCTAAGACTTTTCAGCAAACCTTTCTTTCCTGGATTGTTAATTGGGCTCTACACTTCGTTCATTCTGCTACCTGAAAAACCATTTATAATTGAGGATCTGATATTCCTGATAGCATTAATACCTTTCACTCTAGTATTAATGTACATTATAAGAAGTAAAAAAAGATATCTGGTCATTTTTTTGTCTTTCATTTTGGCATTATCCATTTTTTCACAGTTTGGATTTGATATTGAAGTTTTCAGCCGGACATTTATGCTTCTTATCACAATTTTGTCTTTGATCCTTTTAATTGTAATTCTAAAAAGTCCATGGGACAACCTCAATGATCAACCAAAAATGAAAAGTGCATTCAGGGTTCTTGCCAAAACATCACTGGTTATATTGATATTATGCCTCGTCGGTAATATCATTGGCAATTATACGCTTACGTCAATTCTTCTTTTTGGGATTTTAGCAACGGTTTTTACAGGCATTTCCATTTATCTTGTTTATTTGATTGTTATTGGATTGATAATTGCCGTGTTCAATAGTCAATGGGGACAGAGTTACCGGATAATAAAGAGATACAATAAAGAAATCGTAAAGAAGATTCGAAGAATTTTAGTATTTATTCTTGCATTGTATTTCACAATTGAATCATTGAAGAATTTTAAAATTTTCAGCTCTTTATTTGAAAGCATTGAGACTTTTCTCATAACCCCGTATAAACTGGGCAACTTCAGTTTTACCGTGAATGACATACTGTTATTCATTTTGATTCTGGTAATTACGAACTGGATCTCGAGGTTTGTCCAATTTATACTTCAGGAACAGGTGCTTTTTAAATCCAGGAAACAAAAAGATCTATCTGCATCCATTTCATCCATGGTGAAGTTTATGATCGTAACAGTGGGATTTTTTATTGCAGCCCTTGCATCGGGATTCCCTCTCGATAAAATTACCTTATTAATAAGTGCATTTGGAGTTGGTATTGGGTTTGGCCTGCAAAGTATATTTAACAATATCGTCTCCGGTATAATTCTGGTTTTTGAACGACCCCTCCAGGTTGGAGATACCATTGAAGTGGGGCAACTTTTAGGTGTCGTTAAAAGTATAGGAATTCGGGCAAGTACGATACGAACTTTCGATGGTTCCGAGGTTATCGTACCCAATGGAAATCTGGTCTCCAATGAATTAATAAACTGGACGCTGTCAGATTCCCAGAGAAGATTGATCATCAAAGTAGGTGTAGCCTATGGAACAGATCCGAATGAAGTCATTAAAATATTGATGGATGTTGCCAAAAAGAAAGAGGGATTATTGGAATCCCCGGCTCCATATGTTCTGTTTAAGGAATTTGGGGATTCTGCTCTGGGTTTTGAGTTAAGATGTTATACAGAAAGTGACGATTGGCTTTTTATTTTAAGTGATCTTCATGTAGAGGTTAATGACGCAATTAAAGAGGCTGGTATTGTTATACCATTTCCACAAAGAGATCTTCATATTAAAACAATGGATCCGAATATTGTCAAAACTGTTAAGGCTACCCCCGGAAATGTCAAAACGGTTAAACCTCGAACAAGATCCAAATAATCCATGTGCTACAATGTTAACTATTTGACTAAAAAACGCCTGGAATACGCAAGAAGGTTGAAGGGAATCATTGATGAGCGTAACCTTGAAAATGAATTTAATGATATATTAAGCAGGACAGGGCCTGTATTTTTTGTTAACGGTTTTAATCATCCTGATATTCCTGTAATTACAAATTCTCATCCTGAACACCTCCAATTAAAAACCTGGGGTCTCATACCATTCTGGGTTAAGGATCCGGCCCAGGCCGTCTCATTAAGTAAACGGACTTTAAATGCCAGGGGGGAAGATATTTTTCAAAAACCCTCTTTCAGGAATGCTGCTCGCAAAAAGCGATGCCTGGTACTTATTGATGGTTTTTTTGAATATCACTGGTACAAGGAAAAATCTTACCCGCATTATATTAAGATGGCAGATGGTGAACCCATGTTGCTGGCAGGTCTCTGGGAGACATGGAAATATGAGAAAGAAGGGATAATAAGGCATACATTCAGTATTGTCACGACGGAGGCTAATCCTATGATGGCTGAAATTCATAACAAACCGAAAGGGAGTGAAGGACCAAGAATGCCTGTAATTGTTCCAAAAGGATTTGAAATGGACTGGCTGGGTCCTGCTGATGATGTGGCCGGTAAAAAGAAAGTGGAAGAGATCATACAGCCATTTGAGGAAACTGGCCTAATAGCCTATACCGTACCGAAATTGCAGGGTAAGAACGGGGTGGGTAATGTTAGGGAGGCAATCAGAGAATATAAATATGAAGAGTTGACGGAAAGGTAATCAGCGAATAAAGATATTTAGAGTTAATAGAAAAATAAGCATTTAATATAAAAACTAAGGTTATTGAGAGGTAATATTGTTTTGTGCTTTAGACAAAAAAAAAGCGAGAAACAGTCAATGTTACTTGATTATTTCCCGCTTTCACGTTACTGCAACCGTAGCTACAGCACCGCGCCAAATCTACTTTTCGAGGTTAAAATATTAGAATCTGATCCGAGGACCTGATCCCTCTATTTCCAACGATCGCCAAGTGATTCCGAAGAACTCTTTTACAACCGCTTTCCGCTTGCTAAGCCGGTTTTTGTTGTCACAATCCGTAGACTGAAACTTTTTGTTTCAACTTAACTCCTGGCAACCTTTCAAAGATCAATTTGATGTTATAAAGGTAGAATCATTTTCAATATATGCAAAAAAAAATCTTCAAAAGAAATCAACAACTTTTCCACCAGGTTATCAACATAGTTAAGAACTATTTTTAGCGCAAAAAAAAAGCGAGAAGTTCATCAATTTGACTTGATGGCTTCCCGCCTTCATATTGTATCTACCGTAGTCGAAACAATATGCCAAATGTACTTTGGAGGGTTAAATATGCAGACAACTTCCGGGGAATCTGTCCGAATTACTATATTCAGCATTTAAGCGGCCCTTTAATCGTCTGTTTAACCGGTCCGAAAACCAGCTAATACAAGCAATCAGAAGATCAGCAAGTTCAAATGATCCGGAGATCATTATGTTCGAGTGATCCGACAGCATTCTCATTCAACTGATCCGGGGATCAATATGATAAAGTCATCTGTCACCAGCTTATTCAACCAATCGGATAATCAACCTGTTCAAGTGATCCGAAAATCAGTATGATCAGGCGATCTGTAGACCAGTATTATCGTGTGTTCCAAAGATCAGTATGACCAAATGGTTCGAAAACCAGAGTGATCAATAGATCCGGAGACAAGCACGTCCAAGTGATTCGAGAACCATCAGGATTCAGGTGATCCGGGGACCAGCCTCACCAGGTGATTCACAGATCTGTATAATCAAGCAATCCGAAGATCAGCCTGATTAAGTGACCCTTAGACCAGAATGATCGAGTAATCCGAAGACCAGCTTGATCAATTGATCTTAAAATCAACTTGTTGCTGAATAACCTTTTCGCCTGCAGCCTTTTTGTATCCGGAGCCCGTAAGCCCTGAATTTTTATTAGCTACTTGCTTTGGGTCAACCATTCAAAGATCGATTTGATGTTGCTAAGATATATTCAAGGATCACTTTGACCAAAAAAAATTATGGAAAGAATTCCACAACTTATACACGGTTAAAATAACAGGATATTCACATTCTTTTTAGGGAATTATCCATTTGTCAACAGATTATCCACATTTTTTTAAAATTCAATGAATTTCCGGAAATTATAACAACAAGAACATCAGTATTTCGGTATATAAGATTAGTTACCTGAGTTAATTTAAATATCATAACCACTATTTTTTTAATAATAATCCTATGAAAAGAATTTTAGTACCCACGGATTTTACCGAACAATCCGAAAATGCCCTGGAGTTTGCATATCAGATTGCAAAGAAAATTAATGGTGAAATTGAATTATTACATGTTCTGGATGTGCCGGATGGAGATCAGTATGCAGGAAGTTTAAACACAGCAGGTGAACTTACCGGTGGAGGGAACATAGACGATTTGTTTTTTGTAAAACTGCTTGAAAAAACAAAAGAAAGATTTCAAGATATTCTGGTCAGTCCGGAATATCAGGATGTGAAAATCATTGAGCGGATGAAGATTGGATCCCCTTACAAAAGTATTGTTGAGGAAACCGAAAAAGGGAACATTCATTTGATCGTCATGGGGACTTCCGGGGTGAATGACTGGGAAGAGGCAATAGTAGGCTCAACCGCCGAAAGAGTTGTGCGAAAAGCAAAATGCCCTGTTTTAACCATTCAGAATAAAGTAAATCTAAATGACATAAAAAACATTGCATATGCATCCGATTTTCAATACAATCATGAGGATCTGGTTGAACTTATAAAGGAATTCGGAATTACCCTGAACGCAAAAATACATTTAGTCAAGGTTAATACTCCCTCGAATTTCAAAAATGACAATGAAAATGAGGCGATCTTAAAATCTTTTGCTGAGGAAAATAAGTTTTCAGATTATGAATTCCATATTTATAATCATGAAGAAGAGGAGGATGGGATAATATGTTTTGCGGAAAGTTATGGGATGAATATGATCGTAATGGCTACTGAAGGAAAAACTGGCTTTTCCAGACTTCTGGAAGGCAGTATTGCAGAGGATGTTGTTAATTATTCAAAGATTCCAGTTTTGACCTTCAGAACTCAAAAAGCTTAATTAAGAACTTCAGGAGCTTAAAGGTTTAAAAAAAAATGGATCCGTAATTTGCGGAACCATTTTTTATTTTTTCAGCCTGATATAATCTATATTTGAATAGATCAATAATAAGACAACTCCTGATTGGCTTCTTCACCAGCCTTATGAGGGATCTCAGTATCAATATCATTTAGAATTTTTCTGATATACATGGATATGATGGTCATGAAACTGCCAAAAACACTAGCTTGTAAACCTATCAATATTACCAGCGTCATTATACCATGATAAGAATGAGTGAATATGATGGTAGCAAAAGCTATCGCCAATAAGCCATTGAATATTAAAATCCAGTAATGGTTAAATAGTCCGCGCAGCCGATATCCGTTGGATATTTGTAAAATTCCCATAAATGATATCCATATGGCTGTTAATGACAAAAATATGCTTGATGTCATGCCAGAAAAAGATATGATTATTAAGCCTATGATCAGATCAATGAAGCCTTCAGTAAACCGCCAGTTCCTGTCCCTGTCTTTGACCTTAAAGGATAATAAAGTCAGAGATATTCCGCTTAAAATAATCAGTAACCCAAATATTTGGGAAACGATAGGTAATACACTTATCGGAGCGGAAATTGTTATTAAACCAAACACAAAGGTAATAAGCCCCTTGATTGTCAGCATCCACCAGTTTTTCAAAATAGCATTCATGTCAAATAAATAATTAAGGTTAGTTGAGCTTTATTATGGAAACTTATTATTAAAATATAGTTTCCTTTTTGTTATACGTATACTAAATCATTTTGGATGTGATATTCTGGAAATTTATTATGAAGGAAATATTATCGACATAAATAGATGTCAATAATTACATCCTTTGAGCAAAGAATTATCCGGAATCAATCAAGTATAGTGGGCTTCTGATCTAGAAATTTACAATGAATAGGGAAAAATTATAGTTCTTTGATAAGGGATTCAGCCTGGTCAATACTTGTCAGAATGGAGGTTCTAACTTTTTTAACATCTCTAAGAGATTGTTCCTGGATCTTAAGCATCTCCTTGGCGGATATAAAACCAGGAGCTTCCGGATCCACCTCCGATTGATCCGGGATCTGGGTAAGATTTCTCATCCAATCCATCATTGAACTATGTGCATCCTCAAGTAATTGAAGTGATTCGTTTATCTTCTGAATTTTTTCCTCGTCCGATGTGTTCTCTTTCTTTCCTTTTAAGGTACTTTGTAATTTCATAATATTTCCCATAAGTGGCATAACCTCATCATGGATCTCAATGGCCTCATCAAAAACATTTTCAGATTCAAGGTATAAGTTATCCTTTGATTTCTGCCGGTCACAGGATATAAAGAATATGACAACCGCAATAGTTATTGGGAAGAAATTTTTCATAATGTATGATCATAGTTTACACAAACGTAGTCAATTATTTTTTCCCCAGAATCTGAACAATAACTTTTCTTGACCGAGGTCTTGTATCAAAATCAATAAAAATGATCTGTTGCCAGGTCCCCAGAATTAATTTTTGATGCTGAAATGGGATCACCAGGGAACTGCCAGTTAGTGTAGATCTTAAATGTGATGCCCCATTATCATCTCCCCAGGTTTGATTGTGATGGTAGGAGTAGCCATATGGTGCAATTTTATTATACATCTCCGCTACATCATGGTGTACAAGTCCGGGTTCATATTCGACAGTGCTTAATCCCGTTGTTGACCCTACGGCGAATAAGGTAATATTACCTTCTTTGAATTCACTATGAATTAAAACATCCTGCACTTTTTCAGTTATATCAACCAATTGTGTATTCCCTTTGGTAGAAAATTCCAAATCGTGTGTCTCAAGATTAATCATATAAAATTTTGTTAAAACTTTTAGTTCATATTTACTTAATGCTTGTAAACATGAAACTAAAATTATTAAATTACAATACAATTGTCCAACTCGAAAATTTCCCAGCTATGTCCAAAAAATGTTTACGTTGTAAAGCACCGATCTTCGGAAGAATTGACAAGCGGTTCTGTTCAGATTGTTGTCGAAATCAATATCACAATAGCTTGAAAAGTTCAGAATCCATGTATTTTAGAAGAGTAAACTATATTCTTCGAAAGAATAGAAAAATTCTTCTTCAGTCTTTTCAAGAAGGCCAGGAGTTTGTATGCTATCAAAATCTTTTAAACCGGGGATTTGATTACAGCTATATCACCAACTATCAGATTAACGAGAATGGATTCGCATCCTATTATTGTTATGATATAGGGTATACTTATTTTTCAAATCAGAAAATACATTTATTAAAGAAAGATATTGAATGAATTATAATTATATAAAATAAAAATTGGCACTTATATTCAGACAGGGTTTTTGAATCAGCTACCGGCAGTATTTATCAATAAACGTTTTAGCCTTCTGCATACCCAGGTTAAGTGCCGAATTCATATCCCTGCAAGCTTTTTCAATATCCTTTTTCATATAATAAGATACAGACCTGTTATAGTATATATCGGGTTGTTTCGGATTTAACTGAATGGCTTCAGAGTAATATTCAATACTCAAATCGTAATTATTGATCTGGAAAAAGGCATTACCCAAATTATACCATATTTGATAGTTGTTAATATCCAGACTCAAAGCTGATTTGAAGTCGCTGATGGCATTCTCTAACTGATCAATTTTTTTGTAGATCATTCCTCTTTCAAGAAAGTATTCGGCATTTCCTGGATCCAATCGAATCGCTGAACTATAATCCTCGATTGCCAATTCATAATTCCCTGAAATATAATACTGATAGGCTCTTTGGGCATATGCCATAGGGAAATCTTCATTTTTTTCAATTAAGTCATCCAGTTGATTGATCTGTTGGTTTGATGAATTGGATTTACAAAGGGATAGATTCAATGAAGCCACACTATTGTATGGATTAATCGACAAGGAACGTTCAAATAATATCCTGGCCGAATCGATTTTGCCATCTGCCATATAGTTCAAACCTGCATTAGTTAGGATATTATCATCTTCAGGATTGATCTCTATAGCCCTGGTAAAATAAACAGAGGACTGTTCATATAAATTCAGCTGGTAAAAACAGAGACCCAAATAATTATAGATGTCAGCATTTTTATCGGTCATTGAAATTATATTATTAAATCCGATATTGTCATCATTCTGACCATATTTCAGGCCCCGGAAAAAAATAGCCTGTGTCTCTCCGGCTGGCAGCCTTAGTAAATGTTCGAGATCTTCTGCAGCCTTGCTGTACTTGCCAATCTTATAATACACCAATGCCCTGTTAAATAGGGCCTCATTAAAATCTGGTATGATGCTTAATGATAGCGTATAGTTTTGCAGGGCTTTTTCAAACTGCTTAAGTCTTTCATAAGATAAACCATTAAAATAATAGGCCAGGTAGTCGTATGGATCCAGGGATATAGTTTTCTCTAATTCAATGACAGCCTTCTCAAATTGTCTCTGATAGTGATAGGATAATCCCCTTTCATAATGTTCCCTGGCAAGGTTCGATGCCCTGAATCGTGTTAACGTAGAATCCTGGGCCCGGGAATTCAGGGAACAAATGATAAAAAGACCCACCAGACAAATTAATTTATAAAACATTTTTAAACACCTTTGTCTTTTATCAAAGGGAATATATAGATTTTGGAATTCAAAAAACATTTTATCCCATCCTATATTTTACGAAAAGTGAAGCTATTTGGTAACATCTGTATACTGATATCTGTCTTTACGGTATTCTTGCCGGCAGCATCATATGGCATAAATATATCTGGTGTAGTTTTCGATACTTCAGGAGAAGCTCTTCCATTCGCTACAATATACATTAAAGAAACAAACTTCGGAACAACCACAAACCTGGAAGGCAGCTATGAATTTTCTCTGGATCCCGGGAAGTATACCCTTATTTTCCAATATCTGGGTTACATCACGGAATACAGGGAACTGACGGTAGAAAATGAAGATATATTTTTGGAAGTTGAATTGAAGGAACAATCCTACTTGTTACCAGACCTTACTTATGTTTCCGGGGAAGATCCGGCCTATGCCATTATGAGAAAGGTGATAGCCAAGAGTAAATATCACCTGTATCAGCTTGAATCTTATTCAACCACGGTGTATGTGAAGGGATCGGGAAGGATTGTTAAAGTTCCTTCTCTATTCCGGAATAGACTTGAAAAGGAAGGCATCGACTCCACGAAAGTTTTTACGGTGGAATCAATTACCGAGTTAAATTATAAGATCCCGAACACGTATACGGAGAAAGTAATTTCTATAAATACCAATATAGATGACAATACACCATCACCAATGCCTTTCATAAAGGCAAGCTTTTATGAATCAAAGGTAGGGGAGGCTCTTTCACCCCTTGCTCCAAATGCATTTGCACATTACAGATACAGGTATGATGGAGCCTTTTCTGAAAATAATTATACCATCTTTAAGATTTACGTCCGACCCCGTGTAAAGGGGGATCATGTTTTTGAAGGTTATCTCTATATCATTGAAGATCTCTGGGCCCTACACAGTTTAAATCTTGAAACGTATGTTCAGGGATTCAAGGTTAAGATTGAAGAGATTTATAAACCGATCCTTTCACAGGTATGGATGCCGGTAACTTTAAAATTTGATGTTACAGGATCTTTCATGGGCTTTAAATTCGAATTCAATTACGCGGCAGTTAATAATAACTATGAGGTAGAATTAAATAAGGAGTACGTATCGGAAGTCGATTCAGTAAGTACCACATTAATTAGTGATAATATTTCCGGACCAGAAATCACTGATTCCCTTGAAATCATAGATTTCTCAAAAGACATATCAAAGAAGGAAATGAGGCGGCAAATGCGTGCATATGAAAAAGAGGCGTTAAAGGCAGAAGAAGAAAACCGGGATGTGGTTATTAATGAAAGTCTGGAAATAGATTCGCTGGCCTATAAAAAAGATTCATCATATTGGGCCGCAATACGACCAATACCCTTAACCACACTTGAAATTAAAAATTATGAAGCGAAAGACAGTTTATTGGTAGTACGCAAGGAAGAGGAAAAAAAGGATTCGATTCGATATGAAAGAAATCAAAAATTCAGGGTAGAACACATTTTCATTGGTAATAATTACTATCTGTCGGATAAAAGTACCCTGATATGGCATCCACTGTGGAATAAATTAAGCTATAATACAGTGGAGGGTGTTAACATTCACGCAGATCTGGATTACAGGTTAAAACTGGATAGCCTGAAAAGTTTAACCATTGGTACAAAGGTCAGGTATGCTTTTTCCTCCAAACGCTGGAACAGTATATTATTTACCCGTTTCGATTTCAAAAGGCATCTGCAAGAGGGAAATTTGACCCTGACAGGAGGAAGATACATTTCACAGATAAATCCCAATAATCCAATTCCATTCTGGTGGAATATGGTATACACTTTGTTTCTAAGGGAAAACTATATGAAACTTTTCGAGAGAGATTTTGTCGATCTGAAATTAAAATGGCCATTTGCCAGTACTTTATTGGGGGACTTTTCAATCGAATTGGCTGAAAAAAGATCCCTTGAAAACACAAGTGATTTCTCTTTTTTTAATCGGGAAGCTGAATTCACACCAAACAATCCAACCAACATTATCATCGGAGATACCCGTTTCGATCCATACCGGATATTCTCTGCAGGATTGTCTTTAGATTATATGCCTTTTTTAAAATACAATATTAAAAATGGACGAAAAAGCATTGTTAGAGGTAGTTCACCTGTATTTACCCTTGGATACAAATATGGAAAAGCAATGGAAGGGGCTGATTTCACCTTTAACCACCTTTTTGCAAAAGTAAAATATGGTAATCGCTTTGGCGTTGGAAACCGGTATGACCTTGTTCTAGGAGCAGGAAATATGTTTACCAAGGGAGAATTGAATTTCCCGGAATTTATTCATTTTATGGGTAACCGAACCATTTTAATAACTGGTGAAATTTTTGAATCATTCAGAATGCTCCCATATTATTATTACAGTACCAATGAATACTATTTAGAGGCTCATGGCTTTTACCAGTTCAGAAAACTATTGTTAACTCAGATAGTGTACACCCGGTATGCTGGTTGGCGGGAAGACCTTTACATAAACTATTTATATTCGAACTCTATTCAGAATTACTATGAGATCGGATATGCAATTGACAATATCTTCAGGTTTTTAAGACTTGAGGTCGTGGGTCAGTTTACAGGTACAAAGTATGAGGGAATAGGATTTCGTATTGGAATATCCAAGAATTTAGCACTCGAATAATCAGGCCATTGAAGGTAATTTTATTATGAATTCAGATCCTTTATCCGGTTCTGATTTTAATTGAATAGTTCCATTCAGCTTACTAACCATTTCTTTAACAATATATAATCCGAGGCCAGATCCGGATGATTTTTCTGAAGCTCTGAAAAACATTTCATATACCTTTTCCTGAATATCAGGATCTATACCTTCCCCGTTATCTTTTACAGAAATAAGTATGTGATTGCCATCTTCATTGGCTTTTACTTTAATAGAAGGATTTTCCTGGTTGAAATTCTGGTATTTCACTGCATTGAAGATCAAGTTTTTAAGAATAACACTAACCCTCTTTTCATCAGAATTGAAAGTCAGACCTTTATCAACCTCAATTTTGAAATCGATTTTATCGACATTTTCCAGGTAAAACAGGTCATTATAGATTTCACTTATCATTTTTTCAATGTCAATTTCTTCCTTAACCAATCCAACTCTGACATTCCGGGAATAATCTATGATATCACCGATAAAGTTTTCCAGTCCTTTTATTCTTTCCATCATCATTTTGAGACACATCTCGACTTCCGACTTGTCTTCACTGATTTCGGCAAGATGAATCAGACCTTGTATTGACAATAAGGGAGCCTTAAGGTCATGAGAAGTAATGTATACAAACCTGTCCAACTCTGCATTGGCCTTTTCAAGAAGATCTTTTTGTCTGAGAATTTTTTCTTCAGCGGTTTTCCTTTTAGAAACATTTATAATGGATCCTACCATCCTTATCGGTTTCCCTTCATTGTTAAATATAGCCTTCCCTGAGTCATAGAACCATTCATATTTACCATTTTTCTTTTTTATCCTGTATTCCAGTTCAAAT
>CBDUCT010000038.1:0-15597 GCA_965365715.1 uncultured Cyclobacteriaceae bacterium
ACCAAACCAACAAAGCTATCATATGAGATGACCTCTATTCCATCAATTATTTTCGGAGCTTCTACTTTACATGCCTCTAAAATAGTCGGGCATATATCAATAATGTGATGGTACTGATTACGAACCTGACCATTATTGGCCGGATCAATACCCTTAGGCCATGAAATTACGAGAACGTCGGCATTGCCACCTCGGTGGGCTGATTGCTTATAATACTGGAATGGTGTATTTCCAGCCTGGGTCCAGCCTGCTGTAACATGCCAAACACCTACTTTATTTCCCCATTCGTTTATATATTGGCTATTAATTTCATAAGGAATATTTGGTACACCATTAAAGAAGCCGTTTTCGTTAAATGTTCCATGAAGAGCTCCTTCTGCAGAACCGCCATTATCTGAGGTGAATATTACTATCGTATTATCCAATTCTCCAATTTTGTCCAAATAATCCAGTATTCTACCAAATTCATAATCTGTATAAGCCAGCTGACCCGCAAAGACCTCCATTTGGCGGGCATATAATTCTTTCTCCTTCTCATTGAGGGTTTCCCAGGCAGGAATGGCGTCATCTCGCGCTGATAACCTGGTGCCTTCAGGAACAATACCCATTTCAATCTGATTCGCTAAAATCATTTCACGGGCTTTATCATAACCCATATCAAATTTTCCTTTAAATTTCTCGATCCAGTGTTTGGGTGCATGGTGAGGAGCATGTACTGCCCCGGTGGCCCAAAACATACAGAATGGTTTATTATGATTTGAGGCCTTCAGCATCGAAATCCATTCAATAGCTTTGGTTGACATATCTTCATTCACATGATAGCCGGGAGCATCGTAGTTGGGTTGTACGGGGGTATGATCCACCCACATGATGGGATTGAAGTTGTTCATGTCCCCGGACATAAAGCCATAGAAATGTTCCCAGCCATCACCTGAAGGCCAACGATCAAATGGTCCTGCAAAGGTCCCTTCCCATTGGGGTGTATGATCCCATTTTCCAAGGAACATGGTACTCCACCCTTCCTCTTTCAAGATGTCAGCAAAACCTTTGGCTGATGGTGGTGGATGGGCATTGTATCCCGGGAAACCCATGGCTGTAAGGGAATGTGATCCCATACCCAGGTTATGGTGATTACGTCCTGCAGCAATAGATGCTCTAGAAGGAGAACAAAGTGCTGTGGTATGAAAATTATTATAACGCAAACCATTCTCAGCCAATTTGTCAATGGTTGGCATGGGCGTCAGCCCTCCGAAGGCACTGGAATGCCCGTATCCCATATCATCGATTAGCCAGATTAATACATTGGGAGCACCTTCAGGAGCTTTTACTGGTTCTGGCCAGTATTCTTCCGACTCGGCAAGTGTTTTCCCAATTTTTCCTTTGAATTTCTGATCTTCTTGAGCTTGCATACTGAAACCCGCAAAGAAAATTACAATAAGTATTATAAATTTTGTTTTCATAATTGATATTATTTAGGATTATACCAGATGGGTGAAGTATAGGCTCTTTCCTGTATCGTAACCCATACATTATCATCAAGCTTTACTCCGTACCGTTTGGCATCGTATGCTGTCCAGCGAGGTGTTGGAATCTCAATAACCCTTGCATAATAAAAGGCCTTAACATCCGGATCAAAATCCGGGTCCTTCCAGACCGCGATAAATTCAGGATCACCAATGGTATTGGTCCATGTAGCATTTTCTACATCTACAGTATTTCCGACTGAAGGTATTTTGCCTGTTTTTTTGTCTGGTTTACGGGTTTCAGCTTCGCTCCAGACAACATCGTATACTTTTTCATAGGTTTTTCCATCTTTTCCCAACCATCCTTTCACAACCTGTATCCTGTCTAAATTGCCACTCAAAGGATCTTTCAGCGCAGCCAATAAGAAAGTAGGAGATTTCCCATCCGGAGCTGTGTGTAATTCTCCTCCCATGGGTACGCCTTTTGTGTATCCTATTTCGGCAGGTAAACGGTTTAGTGCGTCTTTTTCCTCGAATTCCCATCCGCCAAAGAACCGAACCAGGATTCTCGGACCTGTAGTTGCGTATACTTCCTTACGCATCATGGCATCCCAGAGGGCTTCTCGTGTATTTTCAGTTGCCCAGACCGCAGCATAACCTGAAGCTGACATCGCCCAGCCATCATATTGTCGTCCGGCAAATTTTGCCATCGGATGGTTCCACCGCTCCGGTGAAGGTTCAGTGCCAGCATGTTTACCAATATAGTTTTCCTCCTCAACACCTGCTAAAGCAGTATGGGTATCAGTCGAACCAACCATGCCAAACATGTATGGATTGGTTCCGAGTTGTGATTCCAGTTTCAGCCCTTCTTTCAAAGCTTCCCGTGCATATTCATATTTCAGCATGTAATCTTCCTTGACTACTGTCAGATTTAAGTTACCAAGTTCAAGGGTTTCAAAATCTGCAAATTCATCATCCGGTGAGAGATTCCGGTGGGTTTCCCCGTCGCCTTTGATCTGAGTTACTTCATATAAAGGTTCCCAGCGGATCCTGTTTTTCACATAATTCTCGGTCAGGGGTTTTCCTGTGGCTGGATTTGTTTCGTATGGAAACATAATGCCATTACTCATGTTGCCGTTGTGTGCCAGAGCCAATACCCTGCCTCCAGACTTTTCCTCATAGTTCTCCATCCATTTCCATAGATCCTCAGGATTAAAACTATCTGCCGCAGTATAGGGAATCATTTGACTCGCCATAGCTATGCCGTCACGATAAAGTACATTACGGTGCAGGTTATTCCCATTTTCTGTGGAGGTCCATTCATATCCTATCATTGCGGTGAAATTCCCCGGATTATTATATTTTTCAGCAGTTTTCAGATATTCATCCCATACTGTCTTCACAAATGTTTCATCAGTCGCTGCTTCCGGCATCTTACCCTGAGAGAAAGCATTTATCACATCCATCGTAGCTTCAAAAGCTTCCTCACCCCCTGCATTAAATTGATTATGCCATTTCCTGATCTGGGGATCCTTGATAAGATTGGGATTGCCTTTGATGATTTCTTTCATGGATCCCATGCCATCTGAGTGGTCGGCAACGACAAGCCAATCCAGAGGGCGTGACAATTTTATATGAACACCGCTTGAACTGACTACTTCATCTCCCAGGGCAAAACGATAGGCATCCTCCACGTCAAGCATAGCTCCGAATCCTCTGGCATCCAGGGAATTATCGGTATGCACATGGGTGTCTCCCCAATATACTTTCGTAGGATAATTCCTGCCTGCATAGGGAGAATAGCGGATCTTTTCATCCGTATTATTTAGATCCTCATCAGTTGGGACTATCCCTATGGGATCTTCTTCCTGGGCATTGATAATGCCAGATACAAGGAATAAGTTAAATATCAATAAAAGTGTTTTTTTCATTTTTTTATATTTTGGATTTTAGATTCATATTATTTCAGGTTTCCGATTTAATATTTGTACTTAAAGTTTCCGAAAGCAAAGCCTAGTTTAAGGGTGAAACTATCTGTGTCCGTAGCATCCAGAACACGTGTATCAACACTCATAAGGCGATAACCAACATCCACATAGAGCCTCCACCAGGGTAACATATTAAACCCCACGCCAAAATGGGGTTCGAAAGTCATGATATTTGATTCAAAAACCAGGTTGTCAAAGAGCCCGAGAAAAGTCTGATCCTCTGTCATACTGATACCACCTGTAAAACCAAATTGTATGCCTGCTCTCCAGAATACTGTTTTCTGGGTTTTATGCATATAGCCAAACCGCAATCCTGAATGTCGATATTTTACATAAAGGAATTCAGCATTCGAACTGATCTTGTCTACTTCAACTCCGGCATCGATCCAATCCTGATATTCCTCCGTGCCAGGCTCAGGAATTGTGGCTGTATTGATTTTTGGAGAACTGGTCGTAAAGAAGGCTAAATAAAACCTGTTATTCAGGATAAACCCTCCTGAAAACTCAGTGATATTAACAAGTTGATCGTTCAGTACCGAGAAAGATGTTGAAGGTGTGATCTCAGCATAAAATGTCGATAGCTTGACTTTACTGTCTCTGAATAAGAACCTTCCCTCGGATTCCTGAGCATCAGCAAATAATGCTGATGTCATGAAAACAGAGATAACTATTGGTATCTTAATAATCTTATACATGATTTGGTTATTCAGATAGTTTTACAATAACTTTTTCCAGTTCTCCTGTATATGGAAAATGATTTTTAACGGTGTATTTATCACTAACCGGTGTTCCTGCATCTATACCAATATCAAATGTTTCGGATAGTGAAAAGGTGGAGATATGCATTTCTTCCAGTGTTGTTTCATCTACTTTTTCACCATTGATGAGCAAGGAGCCAACTCCTCCTGGGATACCCCGTTTTGGACTTCCTTTTTCAACAAAGTCAAACTTGATATGTACTTCTCCTGTACCCAGTTTCGGTGATTCAAGTGTGTAATACAATCCATTGTAATAGTTATAATCGTAATGCGCTTTGTTATCCTTAATAAACAGAGTATATCCACCTGTAAATCCTCCACAGGCAACGATAACACCTTCTTCATTACCTGTCAGGTTCAAGGTAGTTTCTATGGAATGGGATCTGCCTTTAACTGGTGCAGAAGCTTTCTCGGCTATTCTCTGGGCACCAGGATACCAGTAAACAAATTCCTTACGATCCCCAAACAAATTATCCTGTTGTTTGCTAATGCGCATGACCATGTCATCATATAAAGGGAATACATTGTTTTCCCAGGCCAGTTCTTCCCACCGTGCCTTCAATTCATCAAGCTTTTCAGGATATTCGTCAGCAAGGTTGACAGCTTCTGAAAAATCTTCGTCAATGTGGTACAACTCCCATACATCCTCTCCAAATGGTGATACTTTGTTGAGTTCCCAGGGCATTCTGCCGGCGTGGATTGTCACCGCTTTCCAACCATCTTTGTAAATGGCACGGTTGCCAAACAATTCATAGTATTGCTCGGGATGATTGGTTGGTGCATCAGCATCATTAAAGGAATACGCCATGCTTTTTCCATCCAATGGCATTTGTTCTTCTCCATCCAACACTTCAAGGAATGGGGTACCGGTCACATCCATGATCGTTGCCCCAATATCAGTAATATGATGATACTGATTCCTGATCTCTCCCCTGGATTGAATGCCTGCCGGCCAGTGTATAATCAGAGGATCCTGAATACCACCCCTGTGTACGATCTGTTTGAAATACTGGAAAGGTGTGTTCCCTGCCAGTGCCCATCCTGCATGGAAGTGGGGATATGTATCCGGGCCACCCCATCCTTCATAATGTTGCATGTTGGCTTCAAAAGGTGTTTGAAGTCCATTTAATACATAGGTTTCATTAAAACTGCCTGATAGTCCGCCTTCGCCGGATGAACCATTGTCTGCGGTCACCATAATGAGCGTATTATCCAATTCGCCAGTTTTCTCCAACAGGTCTACCATCCTGCCAATCTGATCATCCACATGATCCAGCATGGCTGCGAATACCTCCATCTGCCGGGCATATAGTCTCTGTTCTCCTGGTTCAAGGTCATCCCATGCAGGAATTTCCTTTGTTCTTTCCGTCAATTTCGTACCAGGAGGGGTGATGCCCATTTCGAGTTGTTTGGCATGGATGGTTTCCCGGGCTTTGTCCCATCCCATATCAAATTTCCCTTTGTATTTATCAATATAATCCTGCGGAGCCTGATGCGGAGAGTGCATCGCCACCGGAGCCCAGAACATCATAAAGGGTTTATCCGGAGCTGTAGAGATGTGGCTAGTAATATTTCGAATGGCTTCGTCCGCCATGGCCTCCATGTAGTGATACTGCGGTTTCCCTTCCCAATCTTCCATCGGATAATGATCTCTCCATACCAGTGACCGGTAACAATCTGCATCCGCTGCCATAAATCCATAGTAATGATCAAAACCTTCACCACTGGGCCAGCGATCAAATGGTCCTGTTTCAGATACTTCATACAATGGAGTATGATCCCATTTTCCGATTGCATAGTTTACAAATCCGGCTTTCTGAAGATGTTTTGCTACCGATTTTCCGCTTTCGGGAGGGAACGCATTATAACCGGGAAATCCCATAGCAGTTAACGAGTGAGATCCCAGGCCTATCCTGTGATGGTTTCTTGCCGCCATAATAGAGGCCCGGGATGGTGAACATAAGGCTGTCGTATGAAAATTGTTATAACGGAGTCCATTTTCAGCCAGTCTATCCATATTGGCTGTTTCAGTTAACCCGCCAAAACTTCCGATATGGCCAAACCCGGTATCATCTAACAGGATTAATAATACATGTGGTGTTCCGGCCGAAGGTTTAGGTGAGGATGGCCACCATTCTTCTGATTCCTCATAAGACTTAGCTATTTTACCCTTAAATTCCTGACCATATTTGGCATAGGAATCATCTTCTGATTTCATTTCACCTTGCCTTGACTGACATGACCATAGAAAAGTAATGAGCAAAAACATTAAAAGGATTCTGATTTTCATAGTATTTATTTTAGGTTACAATATTATTTTGATTCTATTTTTTTTTGATTAATCAATTCACTCATGATTATATATGAAAAGACTTCTGAGTTTTTCCCAGAAATCACCTCCAAGCACAAAAAGACTTGCTATTAAAAGGATGTCGCCAGGTATATTGAACCATAAATGGTATTGATCATATATTGGTATTAAATGTTCAACATAGGGTAATATCCAACCAATAAACAGTGGAATTATAAACATAATAAGTCCTACGGTGTACCGCGTATTTGATACTTTGTCTGGTGGGCCAAATTGTTTAAATAATCTGCCAATTTTACTTTTCAAATAGGCAAATCCTGCCTTTCCCATAATGACTATGGCCAGAAGAATGGCCAGTTCAGGTATGCCCAGCATAAGAATCCCTGTTAGTGCAGTTTTCATTCCTGTGCTCAAACTGGAGGATAGGACAAATGGAATTAACAGTGGGGATAACTGTCCTATAATAAAGACCAATGTCCCAACTATTAATCGGTTAGATGGAATTTTTGTTTCAGTTTCTGCCATTATACTAATTCGCCAACGATATAAAGAGAAGTGTCGACATATCGACACCTTAAATGCAAATGCTCATAGATCATTTTGCGTAAACTATTACTCTTGATCTTCATTCTTCTTCAATTCCGAAAATGACTCAATATGTTGATCCTTTAAAACCCCCAATGCTTTAAAGGATCCGGAAATAGAGGAGAAATGATCCGATTTCATAAACAAAAACAGCTCATTCATGTCATTAAAGGTCATTTTTGCCTTATAAAAATCCTCGAAAAGAATATCCTGGTATACCTCCATGTCAAATATTTGATTTGAGGGTTTCCCGGACATCTGCCTCATGTGCTGTTTAAATTCCTTCACTTTTTGAGAAGGGATATAACCGGAGAGTATTATTGCATACATCTCTGAATTTTAATTTAGGTTATAGTTCCAATAACTATACCAGGTGTTCTTAAATCTTTGGCAATACATTATTCTCAATAGTAGAGCATAGGCTTATTTCTGCCGAATCAAGAATAGTTATCTCGCCAGAGGGGGTATGATTTAAAACTTACTCAGTGACTGGGTGAATTGTATCATTACAAGATATATACAAAATCCTTTCTTCAGGATTAATCAGGGCCAATGAAAAATGTATACGCAACAATGATCTGGAAAGTCCTATAATGCAGTTTAAATAAACCTGCAATCAGAAAGAGATACGCAGGAAATATGAATTTTATTATATCGAGGTAGGAATTAACATTTATTAGATTTTAATTTAATCCCGTGGTCTAACAATATTAAACTTCTTCATCTTCGACCTGAGTGTACTTGGAGGGATCCCTAATTTTTGAGCGGCCCCATTATCACCATTGATTTTCCAGTTACATTCTTCCAGAATACTAATAATGTGATTTTTTTCTGTTTCACCTAGATTTGTTTCTTTTCGATCCAAATAGCTGTTTTGATCCAGGGTCGATTTGAATGGTATATTTTCAATTTTCAATACTTCTCCAGTGCTGTTAATAATTGCTCTTTCAATGATATTTTCAAGTTCCCGAATATTTCCGGGCCAATTATATTCCGATAGCTTGGATAAATCAGCTTTCGATATTTCTTTTATTTTTTTACCCATTTTTTGGCCGATTTTATCTACGAAATAACGTACCAGTAAGGGGATATCACCTTCCCTGTGTCTCAAAGGAGGGATTGTAATAGGATAGACATTCAATCTAAAATAAAGATCCTGCCTGAAAGTACCCTTGTTAACTTCCGTTTCTAGATCTTTATTTGTCGCAGCTATTATCCTGACATCTACTTTTTTTGTATTTTCACTGCCAATACGCTCAAATTCACCTGTTTGCAATACACGTAAAAGCTTTGCCTGAAGTTCAAACGGGATCTCACCCACCTCGTCAAGGAAAATCGTAGCATTATCTGCCAACTCAAACCGACCCTGCCTGGTTTTGATAGCACCTGTAAAAGCTCCCTTTTCATGTCCAAAAAACTCACTTTCAATCAGATCCTTAGGTATTGCCGAACAATTAACCTTTATCAAAACTTTCTTTGACCTATTGCTTCTCCAGTGAATTAGGTCGGCAAATAATTCTTTACCAACTCCTGTTTCACCCTCCAATAATACTGTGGAATCAGTTACAGAAACCTGAATGGCTCTTTTAATGGCGTATCGAATTGAATCACTCTCTCCAATAATCCGATTAGAGTAATCCTTTTCTTGCAGTTCTTCCTTTAAGAGAAGGTTTTCTTTTTCCAGCTGGTTTTTAAGTTGCTGAATTTCTGCAAGTGCTGATTCTCTATCCGTAACATCAGTTCCTATGCTTAGTACACCGGTAATCTTTCCCTCATGATTGCTTAATTGTAGATTTGACCATTGAACATTTTTTGTGCTGCCATTTTTCGTATAAATAGAATTTTGATAAACAGGTATCTCTTTGCCTTGGATTATATCATTAAAAATGGCGTTCGTTTTACCTTCTTCAGAGTCTTCTTCAATAATATTGTGCCATTTCTTCCCACCAACTTCTTGCATGGAATATCCAGTAAAAGTATTGAAATAAGAGTTCAGATATATAATCCTGCCATGTATGTCTAATTCAACAACAAGGAGATTGATTTTTTCCATGAATGCACTCCATCTTTTTTCTCTATTTTCCAGTTCTTTATCCAACTGATAACTTCTGAGTATATCATGGCTCATTTTAGATCCAATCACAATTGAGAAAAAAACAGGAAACAGATCTAAAGGACTTATTGATCCTGAAAAATCAAAAATGATGCTCATGCTAAATACTGTATTGAATCCTATGATCAGGTCAGTTATAAATAATAAACACATCAGTAACAGGTAAATTCCCTTCCAAAGCTTATTGATGCCAGGTGTATGGATTATGCCAGCCAATATGCCATATATGCTGATCAGCAGAATGGTAGTATGTGCGACAAGTTCCCATGTTTGCCAGGGAATAAACAAGTAATTGACAAGAAAATATAGAGGAACTAAACTAAAGGCCAGAAAAGATATGGACCATTGTACAATTCTTCTTTTGTATCCGGTGTATTCACCAATAAACCAGATGAATAATGTGTAAAAAGAGATCGCCAGTACAATACTTAATAAATTAACAAAGGGGGTATTGATTGATAAGAATAAAGAATAACCCTGAACCATAAGATAGAAACTAGCAAACAGGCTTAGGTAACCAAAAATGAGGTAAGAACGGTCTTTGGAATACACAGACCCTATAGCAATGTTTATACCCCCTACGGCGAATGTTAATCCGCTGAAAAAAAGTAATATGAAATATTGTAACATAATACGGTCTGTAATGTCCAAAATTAAGTGTTTCCTTTTGATTAAGATTAATAATTCAGGAAAATAATGCTATTAGATTCCACTAATTTTTGATTGCTCAAAAATGATAACCTGTTTGATAGTTCAAGGTTTAATAATTTACAATCATATTTTCAATTATCCTTTATATTTCGCATGATGACAGAAGCATCTTGATGTTTTATAATACGATTTGAATTAATTCATATAAATCCTTTTTCTAATAGCATTTATCCAATACTGTGCTAACTTTAATGAAAAGCTCAATAGTATTATAGTAATTCAGGGTTTAATAAAAATTCGGAATTGTTATTCAAGCTGGGGTAAGATTAATTCTTTTTTAATTCGTGCAATGAAATTCATATTTCTGGTTTTGTGTATGTTGGGTTTTTCCTTAACTGTTGTCCAAATCACTTTTGCGCAAGACGAGCATAAGAATAAGGAACAGACCATAGATGATACAAATATCTATTATGATGATTACTCCGATCTTCTGGCCATCAGATTGTATACAAATACGAAATGGAATGGGCTTGATATTGTCAAGGATGATCATACCCTTAAATTGAGACCCAATAGCCCTACTAGCCTGGGTGTTGGATTTAATTACAAATCCTATGGACTTGGTATCGCGATCGGAATTCCAAAAAGTTCTTCAAGCAATGAAAAGTATGTAAAGACAAACCGGTTAGATCTACAGGTCAATGCGTATGGCAGGAAATTTGGTATGGATGGATACCTCCAATACTACAAAGGATATTATTGGGCAAATCCTGAAGATTTTACGGAGTGGACTGAAGAAAACTATCCTAAGATCCCGGAAATGGAAGTTTTTTCCTTTGGTTTAAATGCATTCTATATATTTAATTCAGATAGATTTTCATACAAAGCTGCATTTGTAAGAAATCAGGTGCAGAGAAAAAGTGCAGGTAGTATAACCGCAGGGATCTTCAGCCAGATGGATATTGCGCAGACCGATAATGGATTTATCCCTGCTGAAGTGTCTGATAGTCTTGGTGTTAATTTTGATTTAAGATCATTCAGGACAGCTGCCATTGGATTAACAGTCGGGTATTTATATACGTGGGTAATCTCTGAACACTTTTTTCTTAATGTTGGGCTTACACCGGGATTTGGTAACCAAACCATTCAACTTGAAAAACTCGACGGAACAAAGTCTACTAAAAATGAGCCTGCCGCACAACTTAGTGCAAGGGGAGCTTTGGGCTATGATAGCCGGTATTTTTATGCCGGAATAACCGCATCTACAATATGGCGGAATTTTACATACGGGGAGTATGAACTTGATCTGGCTACAGAGCAACTTCGATTCTTTATAGGAAAAAGATTCGCACTAACAAAAAAAAGAAAGTAGGATTAACCTCTATTTTATCCAGCGAAACTGGTATGTCAGAGCGATCCCGTCAAAATCTGAACCCCGTTCAAGTCTGACACCAGTAACTCCGGTTAAACGCAAGGTATGGTGCTTTCCGAAAGGAACCGCAAAGGTTATTCCGAACCGGAATGTGGAGATCCGGGTGTCTTTTTTTTCCCCATTTATATAAATGATTCCCCCCAGACCATATCCTGCATCGAGCGCGATCCACCAATTTCTCGGAAAAGATCGTATTCCATGAAGTGCAATGGTACCCACAGGTTTCTGTTTTAGCTCCATGCCTCCAAGGAAATCAGAATTAGCAGTATAAAAGTAGGCACTCAGGTATGTCTCTATGATCCAGTTTTTCAAATATCTGGCAAATCCCCATTGGGGTTTGAAAGCCCAGCGGTTAGATCCCAGGTTGATTAGCCGGTCAGGATCATATTGCCCGGTAGGTGTAAAAATTTGCAAACTCACCCCTGATATTTTGCTGGGTTTATAACCCGGGAAATCCGTTTTTATTAGCGGAGGTGCTCCAACAAAATTGACCGCTAAACGGAACCTCGCATCTCCCATACCACTTACAGATCGGAACGTGTCAATCCCCGTCAGTTTCCCGGTCCAATCCCCCGATGCCCAGGGAACTATTACATCCACTTTCCCGGCAAGTCCGAATAGTTTTATGGACCGCATATAGGCTCCGGCTACCTGATGTAGTTTGGCATTAGCATCTTCAATGGGAAGAGCTGGATCGAACAGTATATTCCCAACTGAATAACCATATCCCACAACAGCGAAATTCATTCCTAAGGGGATATTGGTTAATGCTCTGGGTTCCAATTCCTGGCTTCTTACAGGCTGGTAAAAAATAAAAGCGTAAAGAAGAACTGTCAGAATGACCAATTGGGTCTTAGTTCCCAAAAAAGTGCATCTTTTTTTTATAAACAATTTAAAAAATATTTGGGTAATCAGAATGATAGTGTAAAATAAATATATTATGATAATTTAACAATAAGTTGAAATGATTCTTATGTTTTTGTGAACTGATCTTAAATACTATATGCTAAGCCCAAAATCTTCATTTAACTTAAAATAAAGTTCCGGGAAATATTATGAATTTAATATGAATGCTATTTTTAGAAATTATACTTATCTTTCAAGCGCTCAAAATATATTTCTGAAAACTCGATATGCAACAGAGAAGACTTGCTGCCATAATGTTTACCGATATCGTTGGATATACCTCCATGATGTCGAAAAATGAAAAAGATGCATTGCAAGCCATCCAGGTGGTTAGGGATGTATTAAAGCCAATGATCGAAAAATATAACGGCAAATGGCAGAAAGAGATCGGTGATGGTACTTTATCAAGCTTTTCAAGTGCGGTAGATGCGGTTAATTGTGCGCTGGAATTTCAGAGAGCAATCGGAAATGAATATTTTAAGGTCAGAGTCGGGATCCACGTTGGAGAGGTGACCATGACTGAAGATGATATATTCGGTGATGGAGTAAATATAGCTTCCAGAATAGAACCTCTGGCACCTCCGGGAGGCATATATATTACGGACCGGGTTTATGAAGACATATCCAATAAACCTGAAATTAAAGCCTCCCTGGTCGGAACCAGAAGTCTGAAAAATGTGGAAAGACCCATTCAGATATATACACTGGTTGGGGAAGGATTACCGGAAGCTCCTAAAAAACCAGTGGGTAACACTATCGGAAGCTTCATATCGGATCTATGGAAACGCCGTTTACCTCAGATCACTGTTTTATATCTATTAATGGCCTTTATTATCGTTCAAGTGGTCCAATGGATCATTAACAGATTCATGCTTTCCCCGAATTGGTTTGATCTTACCTGGATACTCTTACTCTCCTTATTGCCAAGTGTGGCCTTCATGGCATATTACCATGGAAAGTCAGGAATGGACAAATGGGTCAGAAAGGAAAAGATCTTTGTGTCGGCCAATTTTGCCGTGTCCATAATCATTTTGTTTTTTCTATTCCAGGGAAAGGATCTTGGTGCAACTACGAAGGTAATAACAACAGAAGATGAACAGGGCAATATGATTGAACGCATTGTCCCCAAAGATGATTTTATAAAGAACATTGCCATATTCGATTTTGAGAATCGGGCCGATGAGGAAGACCTGGAGTGGTTATCGACCGGCCTTTATTTAGCCTTTCTGGTAGATTTTGGTCAGGATATATTTTTCAGGGCAAAGGGGACAGAATCATTTTACGATGAGTTGATAAGAAATAAGATTAAAGCATTAAACAACGTTCCTCTTCAATTACAGCGAAAGATTGCCAGAGATTTCCGGCTGGATTATATTCTCACTGGCAGTTTTGATAAAACGGATGATGGTTTTCAAATAAATACTCAACTGTATGAAACAGAAAACGGTAAACTTATATCTGAACATACTGTACAAGGGCCTGAAATATTCAATCTGATTGATCAACTGACTGTTGAGATAAAAAAAGATCTTGGGATCCCTGAAAGTTATATTGAAAATACTGAGGATTTTCAGGTATCCAGTTTATTGTCCTCCTCCTTAAGTGCATACAAACAATATACTTTAGGATTTGCAGAGATCTCTTTTATGAAAAATTACGAAAACAGTATTCCTTTTATGCTGAATGCATTGGAAATAGATCCGGATTTTGTTACAGCTGAGCTGGAACTTACCGCTATTTATATGATCACGAATCAGTTTGAGCAGGCGTCCATACATATGGAAAACGTAATGGATAAACTTTATATGTTACCTGAAAGGGATCAGTTCATGGCAAAATCCTTAAATTATTTTTTGAACGAAGAACAGGAGAAACGCATCAAAGTTATTGAAATGTGGATTGATATTTATCCTACTGATGTGTTTGCCTATGATCTTCTCTCACAAATTCATCGGGGATCCGGAGAACCTCAAAAGGCAGAGGAAGTCCTTAAAACAGCTTTGCAGATAGATGATAACCGGGGGAATTTTTATGTTGACCTGGCAGATATTTTAATGATCCAGGGAAAAAATGAAGAAGCCTTAAGTTACTATAATCTCTATGCTGAAACATACCCAAATCATGCACGTTCTTTCAGGTTGCTTGGTGATTTCTATTTTGATGAAGGCAAATATCAGGAGGCAGAAAAAAACTATGAAAAGTCCCTAATCCTGTCCGAAGATAACATACTCAGCATGGGTAAACTGGCTATGATCCAGGAACGATATGGTAATTTTGAAGAAGCTGAAATGGGTTTTAATGAAACCCTGAAAAATGCAAGTACCGGAAGTGATAGTATAAATGTCTTAACCATGCAAATGGACTACTTTCAGAATCGAGGACAAATAAAAAAAGTAATTGAAAGATGGGAACAAACCCTGATATCCCTTAGTAATGTATATCCTCCCCTGGTTGTATCCATTTTTAAGGCCACCAGGTTATACTGGTATTTCCTGATAAATGATTATGACACGGCTCTTGATATTCTCCAGCAGGAAGAGCAAAAATTTTCCGACGCATTTAAGGATATTGTAGCCTATGGGTACCTGTCTTATTATATAAATCGTGGAAATTTGGAAAAAGCAGAAGAAGCCTATGAAAGAATGGAAAGTTATGTATCCAAATTCGGCTCATCAGGAAATATTGAGAAATATAATGAGGCGGAGATACTTTTTTTAAGGCAGGATTATGAATCTGCCCTTGAAACATTCAATGAGTTTAAATCCGTCAATACCCATTTCCCCAATGATCTGCTTGAGCTCAGAATAGCAAATTGTCATGAAAAGCTGAACAACTTTGATAAGGCTATTGAGATTCTTGAAGACATACTTGAAATTAATCCCTACCACGCTATGGCGCACTTATCATTGGCAAGAACTTTAATTGAATCAGGAAATAAAAATAAGGCAAAGGAACATCTGGATATAGCCATTAATATATGGGAAAATGCCGATGAGGAATTCATCCTTGCACAGGAGGCGAAAATGCTTTACAAGGAAATATAGCGGTGGATTTTGGTCTAAATCTATATTTTAAAAGCAACCGTATATGATTTTTTAGGATATTTTCCCCTTTTGTACTTTGCTTATTGCATGATATTGCCTTTAGTGCTTTTTCAAATGTAATTGAAAAAACAAGACTTTAAATATTTGAAATGAGAAATCTAACCCTAACCTGTGTTTTCATAGTTTTTATAAGCTTTCCCGTCACTTCTCAAAACAAACCTGAAAAAGAAGAATGGCTAAAAGATGCTGGATTCGGAATGTTCATCCACTGGAGTATGGACTCTCAACTGGGTATAGTCATCAGCAACTCCACAGTTGGGGCCTCAGAAGATTATACCTACCGCTA
>CBDUCT010000039.1:0-15379 GCA_965365715.1 uncultured Cyclobacteriaceae bacterium
CCTCGGACACTTTTTCCGTGACAACTATGAAAGATGGCTTGGAAGTCTCCCCCAAGTGCTGTCAGGTGTTAATATTACCAGAATAGAAGTTTATGTTATCAACAGGAATAATAATACTTCAACCCTCAGGAACTTTCTCGGTATGATGGATATGGCGGAAGGCAGGGTGATCTACCAGGAAGATAATCCATTTATTGGGCCGGGAAGAGGGAATGTGCCCAATGCTAATGATGCCAATGATCTTTTTAACTCCCTGCAGAATGATCCGAATATCAGGAATATCGACCAATCCAGTTTTATTCTTGAAAACGAATGGGGATTGGTAAAGGGTACAGATTTTGAACTGATCACTTCCGCAAGAAAACTGGATCCCAATGAATATACCTTTCATCAAATGTTAGGGTATATCTCCCTTAACAGAAAGCTTCAGAATGATGAAGCGCTCGCCGTCTCTTATGAATATACCTATAACGGACAAAGGTTCAAGGTTGGAGAACTTACAGAAGATTACCAGAATATTTCGGAAGATCAGGTGATTTACCTTAAATTACTGAGGCCAACAAAAATTAATCCCACAGTGCCAACCTGGGATTTAATGATCAAACACATTTACAACCTGAATACGAGTCAGATCAACCAGGAAGGATTTGACCTGCGGATCATATACCGGGATGATAAGACGGGTATTGATAACCCAAGTCTGCATGAAGGTAGAAATACAAAAGATATACCTCTTGTACAGTTGTTCAATCTTGACCGCCTGAACAGGAACAATGACCCTCAAAAAGATGGCCAATTCGATTTTGTCGAAGGGATCACTGTTGATCCGGATAATGGCACGATCATATTTACCGTACTGGAACCCTTTGGGAGTTTTCTTGAAAGCAAATTCGACCCGGATGAACAAGCGCTGAAAGAGAAATATGTTTATGATACCTTATATACAACAACAAAGGCTGACGCAGAGCTTGTGGCAAGGCAAAATAAATTTGTACTCATTGGTACTGCCACTGGAGGGTCTTCGACTGAGATTATCCTTCCTGGTATAAATATATCGGAGGGATCTGTCCAGGTGATCGCAGGAAGTATACCCCTGAGTGAAGGAATTGATTACCGCGTGGATTATAACCTTGGCAAGGTAAGTATAATCAATCAATCTGTTTTGAATTCTGGAAAACCGATCCAGATAAAATATGAAAAGGCCGATCTCTTTAATTTCCAGGCAAGGACTTTATTGGGAAGCAGGCTTGACTACATTCATAATGATAAGTTTAATATTGGTGGTACTGTTTTATATCTCAACGAGAGACCGCTTGTTAGCCGGATCAGTGTTGGCGATGAGACCATTCGAAATACAAAATGGGGGCTGGACATGAATTATCGTACGGAATCCAATTTCCTGACAAAAATGGTGGATGCCATTCCTGGAATATCCACCAAGGAACCTTCTATGCTCTCTTTTAATGCGGAGGTTGCCCAGTTACTTCCCGGAACCTCAAATATCGTGGACGGAAAAGGAACTTCATATATCGATGATTTCGAATCTGCGATTACCCCGTTCCGTTTGGGTGGCAATGTACTGTCCTGGAAACTGGCCTCGACGCCAAAGACTGATGATGGATATTACGACGGGGGAAGCCAAATGCCTAATGACCTTTCGATCAATTATACCCGGGCAAAACTTGCCTGGTATATCATTGATAATGTTTTCTACAGAACCTCAGGTAATTCAAGACCACCTAACCTCACGGAAGAAGATTTACAAAATAACTATTCACGGGCTGTTATCCCACAGGAGATTTTCAAATTCAGAGACAGAGAGGTGGTAAATACAAATTTACCGGTTTTTGATCTGGCCTTTTATCCATCTGAAAGAGGATCTTATAATTATAATCCTAATCTTCAGCCTGATGGCACTTTACCGGATGTCCGTAGAAATTGGGGAGGTATCACAAGAGCCATCACCTCTGATGTCGACTTTGACCAGACTAATATTGAATATCTTGAATTCTGGCTTATGGATCCCTTTATTAATGCAACCAATGGTGATCTTAACAATCCAAATGGGTTGATCAATGATGGGATCAACCCAGCTGAGGCCAATACAACAGGAGGCAAACTGATATTTCATCTTGGAAGTATTTCAGAAGATGTGATGAAAGACAGCCGCCATGCTTTTGAAAACGGATTGCCGGCAGATGGGGATACTACCAGAACGACCAATAATTCCTGGGGAAGGGTAACACAGGAACAATATCTCACCAATGCTTTCGATAATTCTGAAATAGCCAGGCCTAACCAGGACGTTGGTATGGATGGTGTGATCAATACAGATGAACCAAACTATTTTGCAGATTTTGTTAGCGATCTGAATGTAAATGGTGAAGCCCTTGACAGGATACTGGAGGATGTATCAGCTGATAACTTTCAGTATTTCCTGGGTTCGGAACTTGACGCTGATGATGCTAAAATACTTGAACGTTATAAGGAATTTAATCTGACAGATGGAAACTCCCCGCTGGTAGTGGGTACAACAGATTTTACACCGGTAGGTACCACATTTCCTGATAATGAAGATCTGAATTTTGACAATACCTTAAGTGACCTCGAAGAATATTATGAATATGAGCTGGATTTAAGACCAGGTAGTCTGGAAGTGGGTAAAAATTTCGTAACAGAAGTGATCACCAATGAGATCAACGGACAGAGAGTTAACTGGTATCTGATCAGGATCCCAATACTCAAACCAAGCAGGATACAGGGTAATATTGTTGGGTTTAAATCCATCAGGTTTATACGAAGTATCATGACGGACTGGCAGCAACCCGCTGTTCTAAGGATGGTCAAGTTTCAACTGGTGGGTGCGCAATGGCGCCGTTACCCCTTAAGTTTGAGAGACAGGTATTTGATGGAACCCCCTGAAATAGTAAACTCAAATTTTGAGTTTGCGGTAGTGAACCTGGAGGAAAATGGTTCCCCGGCGGCCGGGGAAACTCCCTATGTTCTCCCACCGGGTATTCAACAGGATATAGATAACACTTCTCCAATATACAGGCAGAACAATGAACAATCTATTAAACTCACAGTGGATGGCCTGGTAGATGGAGATGCCCGTGGTGTGTTCAAGAATGTGGCATTGGACCTGGTAAACTACGGTCGTATCAAAATGTTTATTCATGCCCAGAACAATGGAAACCAGGGAGACTCTGCCACAGCATTCCTCAGGTTGGGAACAGATATGGTTGATAACTATTATGAGATCCAGGTGCCACTTGTTTTTACACCGAGAGGCAGCACAGATCCGAATGTTATCTGGCCAGAAGAAAATAATATTGATCTGGAATTCGCGGACCTGTACGCCTTGAAAAAATTACGCGATAAAGGGGATCTGAATATTAATATTCCGTTTTCTCAAAATATTAGACAATATAAGATAACTGTGGTAGGACGACCCGATCTACATGATGTACAGGCAATGATGATAGGTATTCGTAACCCAAAATCTCCGGATGGAGATCCTATCAGTATTCATATTTGGGCAAATGAGCTTAGGGTAACTGACTTTAAGAATGACCCGGGCTGGGCAGCAAATGCAAGACTCGACCTGAAACTGGCTGATTTTGCTACAGTGAATGGCGATCTAAGATATAGTTCTGTAGGATTTGGCGCCGTTTCGCAACGTATATCTGAGAGACGAAGAGAAGAGGTGCTTGATTTCGACATCTCAGCTAATGTCGCTCTCGATAAATTCATTCCGGAAAAGGTAGGTTTAAGGATTCCGATGTTTATCAGCTATGAAGAACGGAAGATAACTCCAAGTTATGACCCGCTCGATCCGGATGTTCCACTTGAAGCAACTTTAAGAACCTTTGACAATCCGGAGGATAGAGAAGCCTATGCTAACCTGGTACAGGATGTGACAACACGAAAAAGCATCAACTTTACGAATGTCCGAAAAGTCAAAACAAAAGAAAATGCAAAAAGCAGGATCTATGATATCGAGAATTTCTCATTTACCTATGCTTCCTCAAGTGCAATACAAAGAAGTATATATAAACAGGAATATGTAAACAAAAATATGCGAATAGGCTTAGCATATAATTGGAGCTCAACTCCAATTAGTTATGAACCATTTAAGAATTCAAAAGCATTTTCTTCTCCCTGGCTTCAATTGATTAAGGATCTGAACATTACGCCACTGGTATCGAACCTCGGATTCAGATGGGATTTGAACAGGCGATTTATAAGAGAGCAATTAAGAAATGCTGACCTGACAACTGAAGGAATATTGCCTACCTGGGAGAAGTCCTTCTTCTTTGACAGGAATTATAATTTTCGATGGAACCTGACGAAAAGCATTTCAGTTGATTATATGGCACGGGTAAATGCAATTGTTGATGAACCTGCAGGCGATATCAATACACAAGCTAAACGGGATTCTATAATAACGAACCTGAAAAGACTTGGAAGAATGAAAACTTTTGATCAGGATATTGGTCTTACTTATAGAATCCCCATAGACAAAACGCCACTAACAGATTGGATCAATTCTGATTTCCGTTACAGGGTAGGCTATACCTGGAAGGCAGGGGCAACAGACCAGGCCGACACCCTTGGAAATACAGTCCAGAACCAGAGAGACTGGGGTCTGACAGGCAAATTTGATCTTGTTAAACTGTATAATAAATCAAAGCTATTAAAGGATATAAATAGCCCCCGTCGCAGCTCCAGGAGACCCACAACCTCACGCCCATCGGAGACAGATACCCTCGTTCAAAAGAGGGATAATAAATTTGGGAAAGGTTTCTTGCGGTTCCTTATGATGGTACGGTCTGTAAATTTCAGTTTTACAAACCGTGAAGGAACTGTTTTGCCAGGTTATACTCCATCGGTTTTTCTATTTGGTATGGATTCATCCTGGTCAGCTCCCGGATGGGACTTCGTTTTTGGTAGTCAGAGCAGGGATATTCAGAGCAGGGCAATCGAGAATGACTGGTTGGCCAGAAGTGAATTCTTATCCTTTCCATTTACTCAATATAATAATATAGACCTGAAACTGACAGCAAATATTGAACCGGCACCAGATCTCAGAATTCAGCTTGTTGCAAACAAAATTAGTTCTGATAATTTCCATGAAATATTTAGATACAATACAGATACACTTGATGATGGCACTATTGGACAGGTCCCGGTTCAACTCGCCCCTACCCGAACGGGTAATTATAGTATAACCATGGTTACCATAGGGACTTCTTTCGTTCAGGACGACGTGGATAATACCAATGAAACCTTCAAGACTTTCGAAGAAAACAGGTATATCATCCGGGATCGGTTAAACACTCTGGTTCCTTCCGGTGAATTTGACCTGAATTCCCAGGATGTATTGATCCCTGCCTACCTGGCCGCTTACCAGAACAAGGATCCTAATAGTATTCCCCTTACATCATTCCCCAAATGGCCCTTGCCCAACTGGAGACTGGACTATACCGGACTGGGAAAAATACCGGCTTTACAAAACGTGTTCTCATCAATCAATATTACCCATGCTTATAGCTCTACTTATTCTGTAAATAACTATGCAAATTCGTTGTTGTATGATCAGTTTATTAATCTGGACAATGCTATTGAAGATACACCGCCCGGGTTTCTTACGAATGAAAACAATGACCTGGTTCCTGTTTATGTAGTGGCTCAGGCCATAATTTCCGAAAGGTTTTCCCCTCTGATCGGACTGAACCTGAGGACCAAAAACCGCTTGACCGCAAGGATTGAATACAAAAAAGAAAGAAATCTTGCTTTGAATATGTCAAATGCACAAATAACCGAGTTGAGTAGTAAGGACTTTTCTGTGGATGTTGGTTGGACAAAGACCAAACTCAGATTGCCTCTTAAATTCAGAGGAAATACAATTGTCCTCGATAATGATATTCAGTTCAGGATTAACTTTACCATTAGGGATACCAAAACTGTACAGCGGAAAATAGATGAAACCAATACAATAACTCAGGGGAATATTAACTTTCAATTAAGGCCCACTATTCAATACACAATCAACCAGAGGCTGAATATGACCTTCTATTTTGAAAGAAATATCAACGAGCCTTTAATCTCGAGCTCATTTAAGAGAGCAACTACATCTTTTGGAACACAAATTAGATTTAGTTTAGCACAATAATTCTTTAATGGATTATATTTGAACATTAAATTTCAAAACAAATTAATTATGAATTTTCCGGAGGATCTAAAATACACGAAAGACCACGAATGGATTAAAGTTGAAGGCAATATTGGGATAATAGGCATTACGGATTTTGCTCAAAAAGAGCTTGGCGATATTGTATACATAGAGGTAGAAGAGGAAGGATTGGAAGTGGATGAGGGTGAATCTTTTGGTACAATAGAAGCCGTAAAAACAGTATCAGATCTTTTTATGCCGGTGGCTGGAACGATTCAGGAATTCAATGAAAGCCTGGAAGGTGAACCAGAACTAGTAAACAGTGATCCCTATGGCAAGGGATGGATTCTTAAAATTGAGCTTAAGGATGTTGGATCTGTAGATGGTCTTCTCTCTGCAGACGATTATCAGAAATTAATTGCCGAATAACCTTTGAGATTGTATTTGAAGCTTTTCCTGGGTTGGATAATTATATCCTTGGTTCTGACCTGGACACCAGGTGATGCCCTTCCAAAACCAGACTTCTTAGATATCAGTCTCACTGGAGTTCTAGCTCATCTTGGGATGTTTACAGTATTTTCATTTCTCCTAATGGGAATTCTCTGGGGAAAATGGAGCCATTCAACATCAAAGGGAAAAGTCATTTCCGCTGTTATTCTTTGGTCCCTTATTTTCAGTCTTATCACAGAAACCGGACAGTATTTCATTCCAGGAAGATATTTTCACTGGCTTGATATTATCATAAATTTCATTGGTGCAATGTTGGGAATAGGTATATTTTTTCTAAAATTTAAATACTTTTCGAATTAGACAAATGAAAAATATTTTATATCTTTGATATTCGTCGAGGTATAATTTGACAAACAATTAAAACTATATTGTTATGGAAGCGAAAAAGAATCCAAAAGCCGATCTCAATAAAAAGACAGGATTATTCCTTAATATCGGCTTGGTTGTAAGTCTATTATTGGTGATTACTGCATTCGAATGGAGATTCTATGATGATGGTGAACTGATGGACCTGGGTCAGGTTTCAGATGAATTTGAAGACGTAATGGAAATCCCACCAACAGAACAACCTCCTCCACCTCCTCCTAAAATACAGCAACCTGAAATTATTGAGGTTCCCGATGAGGAAGAGATCGAAGAGGAGATCGAAGTTGATCTTGACGTTGAAATAACAGAAGAAACTGTTGTTGAAGATATTGTATTTGATGAACCAGTCGAAGAAGAAGTTGCTGAAGAGATTTTCACAATAGTTGAAGATCAACCAGCACCTAAGGGGGGAATGGCTGCTTTCTACGAGTATGTTGGCAAAAAACTCAAATACCCTGCCCAGGCACGTAGAATGGGGATCGAAGGAAAAGTGTTCGTTGAATTCGTGGTAGATAAAGATGGTACTATTACTAATGTAAAAGCCATCAAAGGAATTGGAGCTGGATGTGATGAAGAAGCTATCAGGGTAATACAAGCTTCTCCAAAATGGAATCCTGGTAAGCAAAGAGGTCGACCTGTGAAAGTAAGGATGATCCTTCCAATCACCTTTAAACTTGGATAATTACTAATAACAAATATAATCCCGCCTCGTGCGGGATTTTTTTTGATTATACTTTCCTTAAGAAGCTTTTTATAGATATCTGATCATTCCAGATCTCAATACAGATAATTTAATCAATTTTTACACTGGAAATTTACTTTGAATATTGAGAATATATAATAATATCCTGCTTCAGAATCTAAATAACTGAATAAAAACCCTTCAGACTTAATACACGTTAATTATAATATAAGGGAACTAATCTTAAATATTTAGTTTCCAAAATGTTCTTTAAAAAGCAAATGCCATGAACAAACCAGATAAATATGAAAAATATGGCATTTATAAGAAAGATAAAGGCCATAAAACAACCCGAAGATTCAGGAAGGATGATTACTTCCTGATAAGTGATTTAATAAAGGTAAAATTTGCTAAAGCCTCCCAGCAGATTCGTCTTTCAAAGTTATTCTTCTGCATAGGACTTTGCTTAAGTTTATTATTTACGATTACAGCATTTGAGTGGAAATTCTATGATGATGGTAAAATCGTAGATCTTGGAAAGGTATCTTCAACATTTGAAGATATTATTGAAGTTCCTCCGACCGAACACCCACCCACTCCCCAGCCAATAATCGTTCAACCGAATATTATTGAAGTCGCGGATGAAGAGGAAATCATGGAAGAAATAGAGATTGATCTCGACATCGAAATGACGGAAGAACAGGTGATCGATCAACCTGTATTTGTAGAAATGGAAATAGAAGTCCAGGAAGAAAAAGCAGAGGAGATATTTACCATTGTTGAACAACAACCCGAACCCATTGGTGGATTCAATGTATTCTACAAGTATGTAGGTGAAAATTTAAAATATCCAATACTGGCGCAAAGAGGTAATATTCAGGGGAGGGTATACATTGAATTTGTAGTTGAAAAGGACGGTAGCTTAACGGATATTAAAACAATGAAAGGAATTGGGGGCGGATGTGATGAGGAAGCATGCAGGATTATCGGGAATGCTCCAAAATGGAAACCTGGTAAACAAAGGGGCCGGCCAGTCCGGGTAAAAATGGTAATTCCAATCCTTTTCCGACTTGAAGAGGCCATGTAATGAACGATCAGATCATAGAATATTTAGTAATTGCTCTTTAACCTTTTCAAGACTGTCTTTCATCAGAACAACACTCCGTGTTATGGGTGCATAATTGGCTTTTGATCCTATTGTATTGATCTCCCTGCCTATTTCCTGGGATATAAAATTAAGCTTTTTACCATTAGATTCAGGTGAATTCATTTCATTCAGGAAATAGTCCAGATGACCCTTTAAACGCACCTTTTCCTCACTTATATCCAATTTTTCAAGATAATAGATCAACTCTTGTTCGAAACGATTCTCATCATAATTGTTCTCAGGAATTAGTTCAGTAAGGTTCGATTTAATTCTATCTCTTATTTGTATTATCCTTTCAGGATCCATTTTGTCGATCTCTCCAAGGGATTTGTCAATTTCCTCAATATAGGTAGTTAATTCTTTAGATAAATTTTTCCCTTCCTGGGTTCGAAATACATTACAATAATCAATAGCCTCTATCATAACTGATTTTATAATTTCCCAATTAGCAATTTCATCATTACTTATCTCAGGAGAAATCACATCCGGAAGGTATAATGCAAGGCGAAATATATCCGCCTTATCATCAGATAGCTTAGTAGCAAGGCTATTAAGCTCATTGTAATATTTAGTTAAAAGGGGTTTATTGATCACCTGAGGTTGACTCCCTGTAGTTTTATTTTGATAATCAATTGCGACGGAGATCTTTCCCCGTACTAAAGATTTTTCCAATATATTTCTTACCTCGATTTCCTTTTCAGAAAAGGCTTTTGGCATTTTTATGATAGTATCAAAGAATTTTGAATTTAAGGATTTAACTTCCACAACAATATTCAGATCTTCGGAAAATGATTCAGCTCTGCCAAATCCTGTCATTGATTTTATCATATAATCAAAGTTATCGTAATTGATTTAAATATAATTGAATTGTGTTCTCAAATCCAAGATAAATTGAGTCACATATTAACGCATGACCAATGGATACTTCATCCAGATATGGGATCTTCTTTTTAAAAAACGCAAGGTTATCCAATGATAGATCATGTCCGGCATTCAATCCAAGTCCTTCTCCTTTGGCCAATTCCGCACATTTTACGTATGCCCTGACGGCTTCTTCTCTGTCATTAGAGTAATTTTGAGCATAAGGTTCAGTATATAGTTCAATTCGGTCTGTTCTGACTTTTGAGGCACCTATTATCATTGATTCTACCGGATCAACAAATATTGAAGTTCTTATCCCATGATCTTTAAGTTCAGCAATTATTTCGGTCAGGAATTTTTCATTTTCTATTGTGTCCCACCCGGTATTGGAGGTTAAAGCATCAGGTGGGTCCGGGACGAGGGTGGCTTGATCAGGATGTATTTTCTTAACTAAATCCATATACCGCTGATCAGGATATCCTTCTATATTGAATTCCGTTTTTATTACTGACTTAATATCAAGCACATCCTGATACCTAATATGTCTTTCATCAGGCCTCGGATGGACTGTGATACCTTCCGCACCAAACAATTGCGCATCTATTGCAGCCTTAACCACATCCGGATTATTACCTCCTCTCGAATTGCGTAACGTAGCAAACTTATTGATATTTACACTAAGCTTAGTCATTGTGAATTTTATTATTAAATTTGATTGCAATTTAGCATTATTATACTTTTTAATGAAATAACTCATGAGCCTAAAAGATCAAATTGACACAGATATCAAACATGCCATGCTCAATAAGCAAAAAGATGATCTAAGAGCACTTAGGGCCATTAAATCACTTATTCTACTTGCTGAAACTGAGAAGGGAAATAAGGAAGAATTAAAGGATGATGTTGAAATAGGTATTCTTATGAAAGCTGCTAAACAGCGAAAAGATTCTATCCGGATATATGAAGACCAGGGTCGGCACGATCTAGCTCAAAAAGAAAAAGCCGAACTGATAATTATTGAACGATATCTTCCAAAACAGATGACAGAGAATGAAATTGAAGATGAATTGAAAAACATAATTGCCGATACAGGAGCTCAGGGCATGAAAGATATGGGGAAAGTAATGGGACAGGCAACCAAAAAACTTGCCGGTAAAGCTGAAGGCAAGAAAATTGCAGAATTGACTAAAAAACTTTTAACAAGTTGAGAACTCTTGATCTGATACTGCTTGTTCCTCTATTAATTGGTGCGTATGCCGGATATAAAAGAGGGCTTATTATGGAATTGGTCGGCATAATTGCTTTGATCCTGGCAGTTCTGGGTGCTTTTAAGCTGTTACATACTGGAATTGAATTCCTGAGTAAATATATTCCTGAATACAGTAATTTTATTCCCTTCATTGCCTTCATAGGAATTTTTATCGGCATTCTGATTTTGGTGAACTTACTGGGACGAATGACCAAAAAATTTCTGGACCTTACCATCCTGGGCGCCTTTGATAACATCATCGGTGCATTAATTGGAATTTTTAAATGGGCCTTCCTCGTCAGCGTAGTTCTATGGTTGTCATTGCAGGTGAATCTTGTAATCCGTAATGCTTTAACAGATAATAGCGTGTTATATCCTTATATTGTTGAGTTAGCCCCCAAGGTAGGAGAGTATATTTCTGCAATCTTTCCATTTACCTCTGATCTGTTTGAATCTATAAAGGACTTATTTAATTAGGTAATATTGATATTGCTGCTGGACAACTTCGATTCCTTTACCTATAATCTGGTAGACTATTTTCAACAATTTAATGTCACTCCAAAAGTTTTTAGAAATAATCAATCCCTTGACGAAATAACTAAAAATAAATATAAGGGTGTAGTATTATCGCCCGGACCCGGCTTGCCTGAAGAATCAGGAAACCTTTTGAATATTATTAAGTATTATCAAAACAAACTACCGATACTGGGAATATGTCTTGGTCACCAGGCTATCGGACAATTTTACAAGGCGGCGATAATTAAGGCAGATAAACCAATGCATGGTAAATTTTCAAAGGTTTTGTTAGAGAATGACTACTTATTCAAAGACATGCCTGATAAGATCCGTACTGTTAGATATCATTCATTAATTCTTGATAATTTACCGGATAATCTCGAAATAATTGCCAGGACTGAGAACAATGAGATTATGGCAATCCGCCACCAGACACTCAATATCCGAGGGTTACAATTTCATCCGGAAGCTATTCTTACTGAATATGGCAAAAAGATAATAGAAAACTGGATCAGAGAAAATCAGCTATAAAAAAAAACAGATTCATTTTTTTCTTGCAAGTTTTGTGTATTATTGTTCAGGACAGTAATCTATAAATACTTATCTTGTATGATAGCGGAAGAACTTATAAATGAAATGATCCCGGCATTATCAATGAAAGATAAAGCTGAAAAGGCCATTTTGTGGATGGGTGAGTTACGCACGAATTTTCTTCCAGTTATTGAAAAAGGAATGTTTAAAGGATTTGTTAGTGAGGATGCTATTTTTGAAAATAACGACCTGGAAAAAGAAATAAGAGAAATAAAGCTCATTGCTGAAAACTGCTACGTCAATCAAAAACGGCATTATTATGACCTGATCCGCCTGATAAAAGAGTATCATATTGACCTGGTAGCCGTTATTGATGATGATTTGAATTATCTGGGTGTAGTGACCATTGAAGATATCATCAATGCTATGTCAGAATCCAGTGCTATCCAGACCCCAGGTGCAATAATCATTTTATCAATTAATAAGATCGACTATTCATTGGCTGAAATTACCCGTTTAGTAGAAGAAAATAATGCTAAGATCTTAAGCAGCTATGTAAAAACCGACCCAAGTGATTCAAATAAACTTTTGCTAACACTAAAAATAAATATTCTTGAATCGAACAGGGTCATCGCAACACTTGAGAGGTTTGGATACAATATTGTTGCTCAATTCCTTGAAGCAGAAGATGCTAAAAGTCACCAGGATAGACTAAACCTCCTCTTAAAATTTATTGATATTTAATTTTTCAATTACTGAAAACTAAAATATCCCTTCAAGAATCTGAATATTACATTGATTCTTCAAAAAAGCTGAGGGTTATAAAAATTTTTAACTATTTTTAAGGCGAGATTTTTCAGGGATTAATTTTGAATATTCGAATATTCTTAATGAGAAATAATTGCTTCTTTGTTCTGGCTTTGTTAACGCTTATGACGTTATCTCAGGTTGCCTACCCCCAGAAAAACAGAAAAAAAAGAAATAATTTAAAAATCTCCAATTACAGAGGTTCTATTAAATCTTTTGCGAATAAAAGATATTTTGCATTTGGTGGTGGTATCAATATCATAAATTATTTTGGAGACCTGGCTCCAGCTTCCGGCTGGGCTAGCACTGATCTAAAGTTCACAAGACCTGGAATTAGCCTTTTCTTAGATTATAAATACGCTCCCCGCGTAACTTTTCGTCTTGCCTTCGATATGGGTACTATAACTGGCGATGATTTTACCTCTGCAGATCAAAATGATGATCTGGCAAAATACAGATATATCAGAAATATTCAGTTCAGGAATAGGATTTATGACCTTTCATTTCAGGTTAAAATTGACCTTCTTACCAACAGGGGCACATATATAAGTCGTCCTGCATTCAATCCGTATATATTTGGCGGAGTGGGAGTTTTCTACCACAATCCTAAGGCCATAGCTCCTGAGGCTGATCAACTGGGCAACACCATTCCGGAAGCCGGTAAATGGGTTGCTTTACAACCTCTTGGAACGGAAGGACAATATAGTGATGCTTATGACGTTAAGCCCTACAGTAAGGTACAGGTCTCTGTCCCTGTTGGATTAGGATTTAGCTATAAGTTGGGCAATAATCTGGATTTCTCTTTTGAGATAGGATACAGGATCTTGTTTACGGATTACATTGATGATGTTAGTGAGAATTATGTTGACCTGGGTATATTTGATAGCCCATTGGCAAGGGCTTTGTCAGATCGCTCCCAGGAACTTAACGCAGTTAGAACAGGGGAACCAAGGGATTTCGAAAATGTAATTCTACCTAATACAACAGAATATACGTATACCTCACCGTATGATGGAAATACGTATACCGTATTTGCGGGATATGGAGATGGTAACCCTTCAAGTATCCGGGGAAATTCAGGTGACAATGACATGTATTTTGTCACCAGTTTGAAAATAACATATATTTTTGGTGGAACTTTCCAGAATGCGAAATTCAGATAGAATTAAGAATGGACTCAAAAGCATTTTTGGGACTGCCAGGATTAAAATGTTCAGGTTCCTTTCCATTTCTATAATATTATTTTTTTTTTCCTTCAGTGATTCATTTGGCCAATTAACTGAGATAGGATTTCAGTTGGGAGCATTCAATTATACTGGGGACCTTTCCAATGGATATAGCTTAAAAAACCATAGACCAGCTGGCTCAGTTTTTCTCAGATCTAATATAACTGATGCTGTGGGATTGAAATATGGTATTGCTGCCGGCATGATTCATGGCAGCAATGAATTTTTTGACGATACTGATAATCAGATATCATCCATTTCCTTTAATACCACCATACTGGAAGCATTTGGATCCTTTGAGTTTTATTTTCTGGATTATAAAAGTAAACATTCCAGAACCCACTGGACGCCTTATCTTAGCCTGGGCCTGGCAGTATTTACATACTTTGGGGATGCTGCCAGTAGTTCTAATCAAAGCAGAATCCAACCGGCCATTCCTATCGGGATAGGATTTAAATACCAGGTTAGTAAACGTATAGATATCGGCCTGGAGGCTAGTGCGAGAATTACGTTTTTTGATTATCTCGATGGTATTGGAGATGGTGATCCAATAGGACCAGATTATGTCTATGCGAACAAATATAGCTTTGACACCTACTATTTTATTGGATTTACTCTCAATTATACCTTCTATATCATACCTTGTCCCTATGATTGGAACTGATTCTCTCCCCGTTTGATTTTAATTCTTAAAAAAATACGCCAATTTTGCAGTCTGCTTTTAAAAGCAACACATGATGTCAATGGAAATGATAGATAAGAGCAATTTGCCAAAACATATCGCCGTAATTATGGATGGAAATGGGCGGTGGGCGAAAAAGCAAGGCGCCAGACGAATCGGCGGGCATCAGAATGCAATAAAGGCAGTCAGGGATATTTCTGAGGGATCAGCTGAAATAGGTATTAAATATCTGACTTTATATGCTTTTTCAACTGAAAACTGGAAACGTCCTAAAGCAGAAATTAAAGGGCTGATGGAATTGCTTGTTGCTACCATCAGGAAAGAAACTGAAACTCTGATCAAGAATAATATAATTCTTAAAGCGATTGGTGATATAGGAAGTCTTCCTCCAAAATGCCGGAGGGAACTTAGTGAAGCTATTGATATAACCAGTAATAATTCAGGCCTTACTTTGATACTGGCCTTAAGTTACAGCGGACGATGGGATATCGTTGAAGGGGTTAAAAGTCTGTTAAAAGATGTTAAAAACAAGCTTATATTAGAAGAAGATATAAATCAGGAATTGTTTTCAAGTTATCTTAGTACTTCAAATATACCTGATCCAGAACTATTGATTCGAACGAGCGG
>CBDUCT010000040.1:0-15243 GCA_965365715.1 uncultured Cyclobacteriaceae bacterium
GGCGTATTGGAAATCTCGAGGCGATGTCTGGCAAGGAATATTCTGATTTACTATGCATAAACGGCAACTACCATTGCGGGGCATTTCAGCTTCCGGAAAATTCACAGAATTTTTAATGTTTCCATTTTCAAGATATTCTTTGACCTGGTTTACAGCCATTACAGCACAATTGGATTCTGATTCAGGGGTACTTGCACCCAGATGGGGAATCCCGATAATTTTTTCATGCTTAAGCATATTTTCACTTGGGAAATCTGTTACCAGCCTGGCTACCTTGCCCGAATCAAGTGCTTCTATTAAATCGGCTTCATGTATGAGCCCTCCACGGGCAAAATTCATGAGGCGAACACCCTCCTTCATCATCTTGAACTTTGATTTATCAATCAGACCCTTTGTATCATCGGTGAGGGGGATGTGGAGACTGACGTAATCAGACTGGCTGAACAAATGTTCAAACCCTTTTGCTTTTTTCACATACTGGGATAAGCCCCAGGCTGCATCCACGGATATATATGGATCATATCCAATCACCTTCATTCCCAGGCTTTCAGCAGCATTGGCAACCAGCCTGCCAATAGCTCCCAATCCAATAATTCCAAGTGTTTTTCCTGAAATTTCCGGGCCTACAAAATTGGATTTTCCTTTTTCAACAAGTTTAGGTACCTCCCCGCCTTCTCCTATCAATGTTTTAGCCCATGCTATACCTCCTACGATATCCCGTGATGACAGAAATAGGCTGGCCAGGACAAGTTCCTTAACCGCATTGGCATTGGCGCCAGGTGTATTGAAGACAACAATTCCTTTTTCGCTGCATGTATCAACCGGAATGTTGTTCACGCCGGCTCCGGCCCTTCCAATAGCAAGGAGGGTTTCCGGCATTTCCATATCATGCATTTTAAAACTTCTGACCAGTATAGCATCCGGATGTGAAATTTCCGATGCTGATTCATAATTGTCTAAAGGCAACAAGGATAAACCGACAGTAGATATCTTGTTTAATGTTTGTATTTTGAACATGCTAAAAAATATTAAGAATTATCGATTTCAAACCTCTTCATAAACTCAACCAGCTTTTTAACTCCTTCCGGCGGCATGGCATTATATATACTGGCCCGCATTCCACCAACAGTTCTATGACCTTTTAAGGTGGTGAGTCCTTCTTCAGTTGCTTCTTTAATGAATTTGGCATTCAACTCATCATTCGGAAGAACGAAGGGTACATTCATTATCGATCGGAATTCCCCTTGTACTGTTGAATTAAAGATCTTTGAATCATCTAAAAAATCGTATAACCAGGAGGCTTTTTCCCTGTTCACCTCTTCCATAGCGCTGACACCGCCAAGGTCAAGCAACCACTCGAATACTTTTCCTGCCATGTATATGGCAAAGCAGGGAGGCGTATTGTACCTTGATCCCGCATTGGCATGGGTTTCATAATTAAACATTGCCGGGGTTCCTTCCATTGCATTCCCGATCAGATCCTCCCGCACAATCACTATGGCCATACCTGCCGGACCGACATTTTTCTGAGCTCCGGCATAAATAACCCCAAACCTGGAAACATCGTAAACCTGACCTAAAATGTTTGATGACATATCGGCGACGAGCGGAACATCACCTGTATCCGGAAGTTCAGGATAAACCGTTCCATATATGGTATTATTGGTGGTTATATGAACATAATCAGCCTCGGGATCAAACATATCTTTTGTGATCTCAGGTATATAATTAAATACTTTGTCATCAGAACTTGCGACAACATTTATATCACCATATCGCTTTCCTTCTGCGATGGCTTTTTTAGACCATTGACCAGTGTTTATATAATCTGCTTTCTTACGGGATGAAAACAGGTTGAGAGGTACCATGGCAAACTGGCTGGAAGCCCCGCCCTGGAGAAACAGGACTTTATAATTGTCCGGTATATTCATTAATGATCGCAAATCAGCTTCTGCCTTTTCTATAACCTCTGTGAAGGCTGCAGACCGGTGGCTTATTTCCATCACGGACATTCCTGTCCCTTTAAAATCTAAAAGTTCTTTTTGTGCTATCTCAAGGACAGGTTCTGGTAAAGTAGCAGGTCCTGCTGAGAAATTAAATACTCTGCCCATATATGTAATTTTAAAAATTTAAAAATTTTGGAATTGATTTTTTCGATTTGTAAAAAACAGTGCCAAGTTATTAAAATATGATGACTTTTTCCTTAAAAAAATATGAAAGAATTCAATGAAAAAATTATTATTCAATTGGAGTATGAGATTATTTAATTTCAGTCCGGTTTGAACTATCTTTGGGAATATTTCTATTGGTCTTTGTCAAAAACAAAATCCATATTTATTTGTCAGAACTGTGGCGTTCAATCCCCTAAATGGCAGGGTAAATGCCCTTCATGTAATGCATGGAATACCTTCGTTGAGGAACTGGTCAGAAGCGATGATAAAAAAGGTCCGGGTAAACGAAGTACCGGCCCCGCCAGCCTGCGTGGGAAACCAGAATTGCTGAAAGATATCCAGAAAAAGAATTTCAAGAGGTTAAGTACCACTGATCCTGAATTTGACAGGGTACTGGGCGGTGGAATTGTTCCGGGATCGGTCATATTGATCGGAGGTGATCCGGGAATTGGTAAATCCACCCTGATGCTGCAGATAACCCTGGGACTTGCTGACAAAAGCATACTATATGTTTCGGGTGAGGAAAGCGGATCGCAGATCAGGATGCGGGCAGAACGCATGGGCAATATACCTGAAAATTGTTTTATACTATCTGAAACGGATACTGAAGAGATATTTGCAGGTATAGAAAGCACAAAACCTGAGGTTATCATCGTAGATTCCATACAGACACTTTCATCACCTGATTTTGACGCACCTCCCGGGTCCGTGACTCAAATCCGCCAGTCCACCAATGAGTTAATGAAATATGCCAAGGAAAATAATGTACCGGTCTTTTTAATTGGTCATATAACAAAGGATGGCAACCTGGCAGGACCAAAAGTGCTGGAACATATGGTGGACACAGTACTTCAGTTTGAGGGAGACAGGCAATATGTGTACAGAATATTAAGGAGTGTAAAAAACCGCTTCGGCTCTACATCGGAACTTGGTATTTATGAAATGCAAGGAGATGGCCTGAGGATAGTTGACAATCCTTCTGAACTTTTACTGACACAGAGGGAGCAGGCGGTAAGCGGCATAGCCGTTGGCGGAACCATAGAAGGGATCAGGCCTCTCCTCATAGAAGTGCAGGCTCTGGTAAGCTCCGCTACTTTTGGAAATCCTCAGCGTAGTACAACCGGCTATAATTTTAAGAGATTGAACATGCTGGTAGCTGTACTGGAAAAAAGGGCCGGATTCAGACTGGGTACCCAGGACATATTTTTAAATCTGACCGGAGGCATCAAAGTGGAGGATCCTGCGCTTGACTTGCCGGTATGTATGGCCATAATCTCTTCCTATCAGGAAATTGCGCTCCCGGAAGAAGTATGCTTTTCAGCAGAAATTGGATTGAGTGGTGAACTACGCGCAGTGAGTCGAATTGAAAATAGAATTTCGGAGGCAGAACGACAGGGATTCAGGAAGATCATAATTTCAAAATACAATTCCCGGAACCTGAATAAGAAGAAAATCAAAATAGAAGTGATCACTTTCAGCCGGATCGATGAGGTTGTCCGGCATTTGTTTGGAAAATATTAACGATTTAGTAGATGTTAGATTTATTGGTTGAAAAGCTCGGTTTGGCACCATGGTTCGCATCCTATGTGTTGCTTCCTGTCTTAATTTTCGCTGCCAGAATTCTCGATGTTTCATTTGGCACAATACGGGTTGTGTTCATCATGCAGGGGAATAAGCGACTGGCTCCGCTTATAGGATTTATGGAATCCTTTATCTGGCTTGTCGCGGTCAGCCAGATCATAAAGAATGTTGATAACATTGTAACCTACCTGGCTTTTGCCGGGGGCTTTGGGATGGGTACGTATGTGGGATTGATCATTGAGGAAAAACTAGCCTTCGGAAAGGTTCTGATAAGGATTATTACTAAAAAACCAGCTACAGAATTGATTCAGTTTCTTGAGGAAAATAATTTTTATTTTACCAATGTACCTGCTGAGGGACGGTACGGAAAGGTGAATGTTTTGTTTTCAGTAATTAACCGTGAGAGACTGTCAAAAATATTTGAGGGTATAGAAACGTTCAATCCGAACGCTTTCTATACCGTTGAATCTGTTAAAAGTGCAACAGAAAATAAAGAAGATAATACAAAAAATCGATTGGCACTTTTCAATGTGCTCACCTCGAAAAAGAAATAGTATGCTTCAAAAGATCAAAATCCCACATACCCTTGTTCTGTTGTTCACCATGATGGTGCTGGCCCTTGCCTCTACCTACCTGTTACCACAGGGTCAATTTGAAAGAACTACCGATGACCATGGGCATTCGGTGGTTGTGCCGGGCAGCTTCCATACCCTTGAGCAGAAAGAAATGCTGAAGCCATGGCATATTTTTACTGTTATCCCAAGGGCTTTTGAAGAAACACAGGGTATCATATTTTTTATTTTTATAATTGGAGGAGCATTGGCCGTAATACGTGCAACAGGAGTAATTGATGCTTTTATGGGAAGGTTGATCCAGAAATATGGTAGTAAACCGTATATTCTGATGTTTTCAACCATGCTGGTTTTCAGTGTCGCTTCAAGTACGCTAGGCATGGCGGAAGAGTTCATCCCGTTCGTACCAATTCTTTTAATGTTATGCCTGGCGCTGGATTTCGACCGGATCACTGCGATTGGTATTATGGTTGTCGGCTATGGCATTGGATATGGTGTGGCAGCACTCAATCCATTTACAGTGATGGTAGCCCAGGAAGTGGCTCAATTAAAACCAACATCAGGTTTCGGTTATCGTTTAGCCTTGTTCTTACCTTTCTTCCTTCTGGGTTTTCATCATGTATATGCCTATTCGAAAAAAGTGAGGAAGGATCCATCCAGGAGTTTGTTAAAGGATAATGAGACTATGGACGTTACATTACCTGAAAAAGTGGATAAAATCACCAGAAAAAACTGGATCATCCTGATATTTATAATGGCGGCACTCATACTTATTGTTTATGGAATTTCAGAAGTTTCAGGATGGGGATGGTATCTTGTCGAACTTGGGGGGGTATTTCTCGGCCTTACTGTAATAGTTGCAGTAATCGGCGGATTATCCGCTGATAAGACGGCCCGGGAATTTGCAATAGGGGCCTCAGAACTTACCACTACGGCCCTTTTAGTTGGATTTGCAAGGGCAATTGCATTGATCCTGCAGGATGGTCAAGTATTGGATACTATTGTTTATGCCCTGGCATCGCCACTTGAAACAGTAGGGCCGGAACTTGCTTCGGTGGGAATGTACGTGATCCAGAGCCTTATCAATTTCTTTATTCCATCAGGAAGTGGGCAGGCCTATGTGACGATGCCCCTTATGACACCTATAGCGGACTTATTGGGCATCTCCAGGCAGATCGCTGTATTGGCTTACCAGTTCGGGGATGGTTTTACCAATATGGTAGTCCCAACCAATGCTGTTTTAATGGGGATTCTGGGTATTGGCCGGATCCCGTACGACCGTTGGTTCAGGTTTATTTTTCCGCTGATTTTGAAATTGTGGTTGTTCGGCTCAATAGCACTTATCCTTGCGGTGCTTATTGGCTATCAATAGCAGAAAAAACTCAAAAACAGAGATAATTCATACTTAAAAATTGTTATATTATTATATCTAGATTACTAACCTAAAAATGAAATAAGATGGCATATAGAATTGAAAAAGATACCATGGGAGATGTTCAGGTCTCAGCAGACAAGTATTGGGGAGCTCAAACCCAACGATCAAAGGATAATTTTAAGATTGGAGGATCATCCATGAAAATGCCCAAAGAGATCATCGATGCCTTTGCATACCTGAAAAAGGCGGCTGCACTAACAAATATGGACCTTGGTGTTCTGCCAGCTGAAAAAGCTGAAGTAATTGGTAAGGTATGTGATGAGATCCTGGAGGGAATGCTGGATGACCAGTTTCCCCTGGTTGTCTGGCAGACCGGATCAGGAACCCAGTCGAATATGAATGTGAACGAGGTCGTTTCCAACCGGGCACATGTGATAATGGGGGGTAAGCTGACCGATGACAAGAAGAAAATTCATCCCAATGATGATGTGAATAAATCCCAATCATCTAATGATACCTTCCCAACCGCCATGCATATAGCAGCTTATATTTATATAGTGGATACTGCAATGCCTAAGATCAGGAAATTAAGGGATACGCTGGATGCAAAAGCCAGAAAATTCAAGGATGTGGTCAAGATTGGCAGGACACATTTTATGGATGCAACACCTTTAACCCTCGGGAATGAATTTTCAGGATATGTATCTCAGCTGGATCATGGATTGAAGGCGCTTGAAAACACCTTTCCACATTTGCTTGAACTGGCACTGGGTGGAACAGCTGTTGGCACCGGATTGAATACCCCAAAGGGATATGCAGTTAAAGTAGCACAAAAGATAGCTGAATTAACCGGAAAACCTTTTGTTACTGCGGAGAATAAGTTTGAATCCCTCGCAGCTCATGATGCCATGGTTGAAACATCCGGAGCTTTGAAACAACTGGCAGTAAGCCTGATGAAAATTGGAAATGATATCAGAATGCTGGCCTCAGGTCCAAGATGCGGTATTGGCGAGATCATCATTCCAGCTAATGAACCCGGATCATCAATTATGCCGGGAAAAGTAAATCCCACACAATGCGAAGCCCTGACCATGGTTTGTGCACAGGTTATAGGAATGGACACTGCCCTAAGCATTGGAGGGATGAACGGGCATTTTGAGCTAAATGTATTTAAACCTATGATGGTGTACAATCTTCTTACATCCGCCAGGTTGTTAGGTGATGCCAGTCTGTCATTCAATGATAATTGTGCGGTTGGCATTGAACCTAATTATAAGGATATTACAAAAAACCTTGAAAACTCCTTAATGCTGGTGACTGCATTGAACACACATATTGGTTATGAGAATGCAGCGAAGATCGCAAAGAAAGCTCATGCCGATGGGACAACCCTCAGGGAAGCGGCTGTTTCATTGGACTTAGTGACCGATGAACAATTTGAGGAATGGGTAGATCCGAATAAAATGATTGGTAGTTTGGACTAGATTTATGCTTATATTTGACATTAATTAACTTTTTTTTGTACATTGCTAAATATATTTTAATTATCAACCTATAATTTTCGAAAATGAAAAATTTCGTAATTCTAATTTGCATCGTATTTATTGCAGCTTCAGTAAGTACAACCTATGCCCAACTATCTAAAGAGGAAAAGAAGGAATGGAAGAAAAAGGCGAAAGCCCTGAAGAAGAATCCGGAGGAGTTAAAGAACCTTTATGACGAGAATGCAGCTTTGAAAAGTGAAATTTCCGGATATAAAAGACAGATTTCATCATTAGAAGGTCAGGTCAAAGAAAAAGATAACCAGGTCGCCTCCATGACACAGAAAATGAGGGCCATGGAACAGGAAGTTGCGGCAGCACAGCAAGCCGCTGCAAGCAAACCGGCTGGACCGTCATATGACGATTCAGGCGTGGTATTCAAAGTCCAGATCGGCGCTTTCAGGGACAGGGACATGTCCAAGTATTTCGATAATACCGAGAATTTCACGGGTGAGACCGACGAAGGTATTCAGAAAATCACACTTGGAAGGTTCAGGGACTATTGGGAAGCCGATACTTTCAAAAAGTACCTTAGAGAGATGGGAGTTGGCGATGCCTGGATAGTTCCATATAAAGATGGCAAGCGGGTTGCCATGAAGGATGTTCTTGAAGGTGTAATTTAGAGATAAAAATATATCAGTATATATCCCGCTTTTCTCTGAGAAGCGGGATATTTTATTTCTTACCGACAAGAATAACGGATAGTCCAATAATCTGCAGGAAAATTTTATCGATGATCCTGAAAACAGGAACTAGCTTATTGTAAATTCCCATTTGTCCTTCAGGGATTGTTTTTTTCTTCAGTATCTTTCCGGAGAATATCCACCCAAGTATGCCCATTGCATTAAAATACCTGGAATATAAAATTTGAAATTGATTTTCCTCATAAACCCTCCTCAATGTTTTTCTTGTATACCTTCTGTAATGACCAAGTTCCAGATCAAAACCGCAATAGAGGCTCTGGAATGCAGGAACTAAAATAAGGAGTGTGCCTCCATCTTTTAGCAGGTATTTGCAATTCTTTAATGCCAGAGCATCATCTTTTATATGTTCCACAACATTTAATGCAAAAACTGTATCAAATGTTTTTTCATAGTCCCGATACTTTTTTTCAAATTCAGGATCAGTCAGATTGATCAGAAGCACATCCTCAAGTGTGGCAGCATCTGAAAATCTTAGTTTCAACTGATTGCAATAGTTTTCCCGGATATCGCTTAGGGTTACAGATGCATTCTCATTAAGGAAAAACTGAGAGATATTACCGATACCGCTACCTATTTCAAGAATTCTACCCTTGCAGAAGGGATATATCGTTTCGAACATCCACTTGTTGAATTTATCAGCCCTCGCAATTGTTTCAAGAGTACTTAATCCTTCCTTATCCTCTTCTCTATACTCGAATTCCTTCATTTGAAAAGGTTATATCGTATGATACAAAAGATTGCCTTGATGCCATCCTTCCAATTGATCTTTTTTCCCTCTTTGAATTGCCTCCCATAATATGATATGCCTACTTCGTATATTCTTATATCCGGGAGCCTAGATAATTTAGCCGTAATCTCCGGTTCAAAACCAAATCTCCGCTCAACTAGTCTAATATCTTTAATTAAAGAAGATTTGATCAGTTTATAACAGGTTTCCATATCGGTTAAATTCAGATTGGTAAACATGTTGGAAAGAAAAGTCAGAAATTTATTTCCAAGCGAATGCCAGAAAAATAATATCCTGTGTGCATTCCCTCCCATGAACCTCGAGCCATAAACAACATCAGCATGACCATCTATCACTGGTTTTAACAGTATACTATATTCCTCAGGATCATATTCGAGATCCCCGTCCTGAATAATTAAGTATTCCCCGGTAATCTGCCTGATGGCTGTTTGTATGGCGCGTCCCTTACCCTGGTTCTTCTCATGAGACAGGTAGTATATGGAATCCTTATGAGAGTTTATGAATTCTTTGATCCTTTGTTCAGTTTCATCTGTTGATCCGTCATTAATTACAATAATTTCTTTCTTTATACCATTGATCAGTTCCACTTTAGAAACCTTTTCCAAAACCGAAAAAATTGTCTTGGCCTCATTGTATACCGGGATTATAATGGATAAGGTTTGGATCATATTCTAATTGAGATCGGGATTATATCTTAATAGGTATGTATCAGGATTCTCCAGCTTGATAACCAATTGAAAATATTCCTGTTGGTTGTTGATCACAGGGAATAAATATCTATAGGTTTGCCTGTATCCAAGATTATCCAGGATAACGTAATCTGCCTTTTTTCTGTTCAGATCGTCTAATACCTCTTTTTCATCATTCGAGTATTTAAAAGTGGAAGTGTATGTCCCGGAATTAATATGAAATAGCATTGGCTTTCGACATATAACCACAGCATCATTTATATTATTTCTTTTAAACCAACCGGCAACATTGAAATAATTTTTCCATGCACTTGGATAATCAATTCTGGCTTTCGTATGTATTGATTCGATCGGGCCAATAAAAGCTAAACTGAAAACCACTAATACCAGAATATTGAAATTCAGTTTTGCTTTAAATCTCGAAAGAACATAGGTCATTCCATAATATATTCCTATGATCAATCCAAACAATAGCAATGGAGCGACAGGCAGGACAAATCTTACACCAGTCCATACTTCAGGCCATAAAAGTAATATTCCGAAGGTAGTGATCAGGTAACAAATGATGAGCAATCCCCTCCGGCCCAGTTTATATAAACCGTAGATCATCATTAAGAGCACCGGTAGCCCGATCAGCCATTCTATCGGGCTGATTTCACTCAGATAGTTAACCTTGATAAAGGGCATGCTGCTATTAGGAATTTCCCTTGTTATATATCGTGATACATTCGCTAATACTCTATTGAAATAATCAGCCAGGTCGGCGTTTCCAAGTTCTGCGCGATATGGGTTGATCATAACCAGGGGTTTAATATAGGAACTGCCACCCAGTTTCTGACCCCTTATAATCCAGGGAATCGCCAGGGAAATAAAACCTGCTGCTATAAAAACTGCCGCTTTCCAGTATCTGTTGAATAATAAGTATAGCATGAGTCCGGCAAATAATGCCAATCCGGTTGATCTGATATAATATGCACCAACCAGGGCAATGAGGATAAGGTATACATGCGGTTTTCTGAATAAACTACTATCCAGATCAGTTTTAAGGACCATATAGATGCATAAAATTGAAAGCAGTATAAAAGACATCTCACTCATGAGCATGGTGCCATAAAGGAGCATGTGGGAATTCAAAAGCAGGAAGAATACCGTTATAAATGCTATTTTAGAACTATTGCTGAGATATTTGAAAAGATAATATAATATATACAATGAAATTAGAAGAAATATACCATTCACCAATTTCAGGAATATCAGTGAATCCGAAATGTGCATAAACAAGGAAATAATAAATGGATAGCCCGGGGGGTAATGGTTGTTAGGCGCTTTATTTATATTGGCAATATTGACATATCCCTCTCCCTGCGATAAAGCTTTTCCAAGAACATAATAATAGGCATTATCACCATTCAGATCTAGTTTCTTATCAAAAATATAACCGTAAACTCCCAGGAAAAGGATGGTAATTATGATCATGTAAATAAAATTCTCATAAAAAGAATCTTTTACATGTTTTGACTGGTCCTCCTTTACCCGGGTTGGTTGAGTTTTAATTTTATTGTATTTCCTATTACTTGCTTTAGCCATTGGTTTTAAAAATGCATGGTAAAGATAGACATTTCAACCTATTTTTCATGTTCAATTAAAATTGCATTATCCCACAATTCTTATCCGCTTTTAAAGATTAGGGTTAAATTTGCATACAAATCTCAAAAGGCCATGAGAATAACTAAAGAAAATACCAGTACAGTTATAATTGATATTCAGGAACGGCTTTTTCCACATATGTATAATAGGGAAGAACTGGAACACAATGTTCAAATCTTAATGAAAGGTTTGAAGCTGTTAAACATACCCATCCTGATCACAGAACAATATTCCAAGGGACTTGGGAAAACGATTCCTGCCATATCAGAAAATAAAGGTAATATAGAGCCAATTGAAAAGATCTCATTCAGTTGTTGTGATGAAAGTAGGTTCCTTAAGGAGCTCAATATGCTTAATAAGAAATTTGTAATACTGGCCGGTATCGAAACACACGTTTGCGTCCTGCAAACTGTACTGGACCTTATTGATAGTGGTTTCAATCCTGTACTGGTTGAAGATTGTGTTTCATCAAGAAAGAAAAACGATAAGAAGATTGCAGTGGAGCGAATTCGCAGTGAGGGAGGCATCATAACAACGTATGAATCTATTCTCTTAGAACTTTGCCGGGTTGCAGGAACGGAAACTTTTAAGCAGATTTCGGGTTTAATTAAATAACAGACTATGCCGGATTTTGTAGAAGGCAAGGAGCATAAGTTATCGGAATTGATCATTCAGGACTTAAATCTTGAAAGCCAAAACAGTCTGTATCAAATAGGCCATATGGATGAATTAAAAGAGAAACTCGAAAAAATTGTTGCATATTTGCTGGACAATGACTTTGAAAGACTTTTAAACGCCATGTATCGGTTGGATATTAATGAGGAAAAGTTTAAAATGGCCTTGTCGGGTATTGGTGAACATGAGATTTCAGCTGAAATCACGAATCTGATTATTTCAAGAGAGATTCAGAAATTAAAAACAAGGATAAAGTATAGAAGTTAATTGACATTTTGTTCAGACAGAAGATATGATTGGTGAAAACTCTAAAATAATAGCTGTGGATTTTGATGGTACCATTGTAGAGCATGAATATCCTGCTATTGGTAAAGAGATGCTTTTTGCCTTCGATACGCTGAAGGCACTTCAGAAAAAGGGCCATCGATTAATATTATGGACCTTCAGGACAGGTAAGTTTCTGGAAGATGCGGTAAGGTATTGCCATCAAAACGGTATTGAATTTTATGCGGTCAATAAAAATTTTCCGGAAGAACAGATTGAAGAAGGTTATGTAAGAAAAATTCAAGCAGATCTATTTATTGATGATCGAAATATTGGAGGATTTCCCGGCTGGAGTAAAGTGTGGCAGATGCTGCATCCCGATGGTGGTGAGTTCAACCATCAATTTCTTGACGTTGAAGCACACTTTAACTACCCCAGAGATAAAGGTTTGATCCCCAAATTGCAAAAGTATTTAAAAGTAAACCGGAATGGTTAAAATAAAAACCAAAGAAGAGATTGCTTTGATGATGGAGAGTGCCCAATTGGTAAGCAAAACTCTGGGAATGCTGGCTTCGGAAATTAAACCAGGTATATCACCTCTGAAATTGGATTCATTGTCAGAGGAATATATCAGGGATCATGGAGCAATCCCGGGATTTAAAGGATTATACGGTTTTCCAAACACGCTCTGTACATCCATAAATCAAGAAGTCGTACATGGAATACCCAATGATCAACCGCTGAAAGATGGGGATATAATTTCCGTAGATTGTGGGGCATTGAAAAATGGATTTTATGGAGATCAGGCCTATACCTTTATGGTTGGCGAAGTAGGTGAGGAAATAAGACAGCTAATTCAAATAACCAAGGAGTGTTTGACGCTTGGAATTGAGCAGGCTAAAGCTGGAAACAGGATCGGTGATATTGGCTTCGCAGTTCAACAGCATGCTGAGAAATATGGTTATGGCGTGGTTCGGGAATTGGTTGGGCATGGAATAGGGAAGAAAATGCATGAAGCACCGGAAGTCCCGAATTTCGGCAAACGCGGAAAAGGCGCAAAGCTTAAAAATGGAATGACCCTTGCTATTGAGCCAATGATTAATCTTGGAACAAAAAATGTCAAGCAAATGAATGATGGCTGGACGATCGTTACCGCTGATGGAAGACCTTCTGCACATTTTGAACATGACATAGCCATTGTAAACGGTCAACCTGAAATTATGACTACATTTGAATATATAGAGAAAGTTCTAGTCCAATAAATTACAAAAAGATCTGATTTTGAAGTATTGCAGTAATTGTGGAAGTGACCAAATCAATTTTTTAATACCCGAAGGTGACAATTACGAAAGATTTGTTTGCAATAATTGTAAATCTATCCATTATAACAATCCCAGGGTAATTGTTGGGTGTCTACCCATATATGATAATAAAATCGTAATCTGTAAAAGAGCAATAGAACCCTGTATTGGCAAATGGAACCTGCCTGCCGGTTTTATGGAAAATGGTGAACGTGCGGAAGAAGGGGCCCTTAGGGAGTTGAAAGAAGAAACCGGGTTGGATGGGGATATTATGAAATTGCATTGTGTATACAGCATACCTCATGTGAATCAGGTGTATATGATCTTTCTAACACGTATTCATGAATGGAATGTGGATCCGGGCCTGGAAAGTCTTGAAGTCAGGCTGTTTGATCAGCATGAAATTCCATGGGGCGAAATAGGGTTTACTTCAAGCGTTTATGCCCTGGAAAAATATTTGGAATCCTTCAATCCTACCGATAAAAAAACATTCATAGGCAGCTTCATCATGGAGGGTCCCGAAAACCGGGAGGAATATATGTAACCAGATTTCATGAAATCCGAAGATCGCAGTAACCAGAACCCCCAGAAACCAGGATGGAAATGAGAAATGGCAATTTTCTGATTGCTGCTATCTTCTTTCAAGATTATCAATCAGGTTTTTCAGGTGGTTTTTTAAAGCATCCTGCCAGGTTTCATCCGCATCCCAGCTTTCTCCCAGATACACTTCATCCCTTGGAAGGGTTTTAATATAAAATTTATGGACCGGGGCATTAACAGGAATGGCCCTTAGTGTAATGCTTCCATCAGGCTTTTGTATTGTGGTAATATAATCCTGTTCGATATCATTAAGTTCGTAACCAAGAAACTCTTTGACTTTTTTACCCGTAGAGCTTACCCGAACCAATTTATAAATAAAACCGTTTTTTAATAATTCCTTGTCGTCAATTTCCGGACTAACCAATTCATATTTCCACTTATAATTCTGGAATAACCGGTCGATCTCAAAATTCTGTCTTTCAACAAATTCGTTGGCTTTCTCAATTTCTTTAGCGATCCGGTTATTCAGGATACCCCCCGGGCGGTTTTCAGGAATTTCAGTTTCCTCGAACTTGGGAACAGCCAGTTTATCCACCCGAAGATCTACCGGATAACTCAGATTCCTACGGCCTGTAATTATGCCCATAGCAGGCAGGTATTCCGGGTCCTCAATGATCAGATTATTCGTTTTAACAAAATCTTTACGAACGGTAATCCCGTATATTTTTTTCATTATTTTTTCAAGATCCTTATTCTGATCCTTGTAGGCCTTCTGACCATTCTTTATCAATTTCTCATCCTGGCTGAAACCGGTAATCAGAACAACATATCTAAGCGATTCTTTATTCTTAATTTTTAAAAATACCCTGCTGATTATAATGATGTACTTTATCTCCCTTTTTATGAATTGGGCAGTGTAAGCCTTTGTTACCTCAGGGCTGGCAAAGACATCATCAAAATATACATAAGCAACAGGGTCGATTCCAATTTTCTTGAAATACTCATGCGCTTCGCTACTGAAAGTTTTCCAGTCTCCGCGCTCAGAACTGGATTTTGAAACCGGGGGAACCGACACAAGAACAATTGATTTAGCTTTCAGAACATCTTCCGGTAGATCTTTCCCATAATCCAGAAAGCGAAATCCCACAACGTTTATCTCTTCTTCATCCTGTGCAAATGCAGGTTTTATAAATAAAATGATTGAAAATAGATATGTGATCAAAATACGCATATAGAGCATTTTTAGATTCTAAATTTTAAGATAATAAGTCTACCTATTAATACGACGCGCCTTATTCAGATATTTTAAAAATTCATTGAAATTTGGATTGAAAAAAATATTCTCTTACTTTAGCAGCTCAAATCAATTCGCCTCAAGCTGTAATTGATTTATAAAGAAGAGTGGAGAGACAGGCTCTTTGAAGCTCTAGCAACC
>CBDUCT010000041.1:0-15095 GCA_965365715.1 uncultured Cyclobacteriaceae bacterium
CTGGCTGGTTCCTTAAGCTCCTCATATAGTTTCCCATCTCCATTAACAAATACCCTGAGGCACATTAACCCGACTACTTCTGCAGATCCATAGATGTATTTTGAATATGTCTCATGATTATGTTCATTTTCTGAAAGATCCATCTCCATACTAAGTAAAAATGCATCAATCAATTCCCTTTCTATTCCATACTGGTTAACAACCAATTGGAATGCATTTAAGATCGGGTTTAGGCTGATTTTTTTGTTTATGGCCTGATAAGTATCTTCTTTGAAAGACTCCAGCAGGGTCTTTTTGTCAAAATCATGAAAGGTATCTACGATTTCATCAGCCAATCGAACAAATCCATAAATACTGTAGACAGGCATTCGGTATTTTTTGTGTAGCGTACGAATGCCCATCGAAAAAGAAGTACTGTAATTGTTAGTAATTACCTTACTGCAAACTTGTGAGGATATATCGTAGAGTTGTTTTGACATATCAATGTACCAAATCTTTTACTACCTCCCTGGCAACAACTTCACCTGAGATAAGGGAAGGGGGCACTCCTGGACCTGGAACAGTCAGCTGCCCTGTATAATAAAGATTTGTGAGCTTTCTATTTTTAATACTTGGCTTAAGTATGGCTGTTTGTCTTAAGGTATTGGCCAGCCCATATGCATTTCCTTTAAAGGAATTATATTCTTTTATAAAGTCTTTCCTTGTAAAACTACGCTTGTATATGATATGATCCTTAATTTGATCGCCGGTGTATTTTTCCATTCTTTCTATGACCTGGTCAAAATATTCTGTTTTGATTTGGTCGGTCTCTTTAATTCCTGCAGCAACCGGGATCAAAATAAACAGATTCTCCATACCTTCAGGTGCGACAGAAGGGTCTGTTTTCGAAGGGGCGCAAGCGTAAAATAATGGTTTTTCAGGCCACTCGGGATTGGTATAAATTTCCTCTACATGTGCTTCAAAGTCAGCATCAAAGAACAAATTATGATGGTTTAAATTCTTAATTTTTTTGTTCACGCCCAAATAGAAAATTACCGCACTGGGTGCAAAAATCTTTTTGTTCCAATAATCCTCATCATAGTTCTGAAATTGCGGTGTGAGTAATTTGTTGTCGATATGATGGTAATCTGCAGAAGCAATTACCATGTCTGCAGAATATGAGGCAGTTTGTGTATGAACGGTTCGTATACTTTTATTTTCAAATTCAAATTTCCTTACTTCCTGATCTGTTTTGAAAATGACGCCTTTCTCCATGGCAAGTTCAACCATACCTTCTATTATTTTATTCATACCACCCATAGGATACCAGGTCCCAAGCTTTATATCCGCATAATTCATCAGAGAATACAGAGCCGGTGTATTTTTCGCAATAGCACCCAGGAAAAGTATAGGAAATTCCATTAACCTGAGAATCTTATCATGATGGAAAAACTTTTTAATATGCTTTTCATACGACATGAAAATATCCATCCTAATTACATCAAACAAAAGCTTCAGATTAATAAATTCAGTTATTGACCGGCTGGGTTTCTGAACCAGGTTATTTATTCCCTGCTCATATTTATATGCTGCTTGTTCAAGGAATTTATCCATGTTATCGCCTGCTCCAATCTCAATGGTTTCCACCATTTCTTTAAGAAGCTCATAATTAGCCGGGATATTAATTGCATCATCAGGGCCAAATACAACCTTATATGATGGGTCTAGTCTGATTAGATCATAATAATCAGAAGCAGATTTTCCAAAGTTGTTAAAGTATCTTTCAAACACATCCGGCATCCAGTACCAGCTTGGCCCCATATCAAAGGTAAAACCCTTTTCCTTGAAGATCCTTGCCCTTCCTCCCAATGAATCATTCTTTTCAAGGACAGTTACTTTCAGGCCGCTGTTCGCAAGGTGTGTTGCTGCCGACAAACCTGAAAATCCGGATCCTATGACAAGTGCTGTTTTCAAAAACTATCTTTTACTATAAGCCTTAAGATAATCTTTTAATTCTTTCCGTGCAATATGAATACGATTCTTGACAGTTCCAATAGGAATATCCAATTTTTCTGCAATTTCAAAATACTTAAATCCTCGGAAATGCATCATAAATGGTTTCCTGTATATTTCATCCAGTTTGTCAATTGCCTTTTTAATGTCTTTCATGGCAAAACTGGAATATGCCAGGTTTTCCGTTATATTATCTGAACTGTTAATATAATGAAGATTATCCGTAGTATCAATGAAAGTGTTCCTTCTTACCATTCTTTGATAATTGGTAATAAAGGTATTTTTCATAATGGTGAATAACCAGGCTTTAAGGTTTGTTCCTTCTGTAAATTTTTCCCTGTTAGAGAATGCTTTGAATACAGTTTCCTGTACAAGATCTTCTGCATCTTCATTATCTCTTGTTAATCTGTAAGCAACTGGTTTTAAAGATTTGGTCAGGTTGCTGATGCTGTAACTAAATTCTAAGGCTGTCATATTTATTTTGTTTAATGTTTCGTTTTAAATACTTAAACAAATATAAGCCATTTTGTTTATCATTTGCAAATATTTATTAAACAAAATATTAGGAAATTATTTCGGGCCTCCATAATATGTTGGATAATTAGCTGATTATCAGAATTTTATTATGCATTATACTTTTTGAAAAAAATTTTATTGTTTAACTATTTTCAATAATTTTTAAAAAAAATTAAACAAACAGAAGGCATGGCGGTGTTCAATTATGGTTTTGTAGAAATATTCAGGGCTTAAACAATTCCCCTAAATCCTGTGTGCTCCGGATACAATGCTTGATACGGAGAAATCCTTAAATGGTTCTCCCTAAAATCTAATAATTACTTTTTTAGAGTAACAAAAAGATTTTCCGAAACGAATTCAATTATTCAATTGGAGAGATATTATTAGAGTATGGAGCAAATGAGTATGAAATGGAATCGATAATGGAGTACTGTGGGTTTGATGATCTAGCAGAAATTAATTTTAATCTCCATTATGCTCATCTACAAACTCAATGAGATCTTCCAGCTTCCTTAGTAGATGGATATTTTTACCAGTTCCCGGATCCTCATCTAAAAGCTGCCTACCGGAGATCAGGATTTTTGAATTATGAAAAGTCTGACTCAGTTTATCAAGATAGGGTTGCAGATCACATGGTTGTGGATGAGTTGTGAGAACTGTTAGTAAATAATCGGGCTTTTGTTGATTATATACTTTAATTACATCTTCAAAAGGGGTGTTTTGCCCAATGTAAATAACCTTATTCTTCCTGGACTTAATTATGTAGGATGAAAATAATAATGATAACTCATGCATTTCTTCCTCCGGGAGAAAAAGAAGATATTTCTTCCTATACTCACTAGCAGGAACAAAAAGGCCATCAATCGCTACAATAATTTTCTGCCTGATAAGATTAGAAATAAAATGCTCCTGGGAAGGTGTTATAGCACCAGTCTGCCATAGTATACCGATCTTGACAAGAAAAGGATATATCACTTTCACCATGGTCATCTGAAAACCAAGCTGCAGGATTATGGTAGACATTATTTTTTCAAAGCGTTCCTCATCGTGATCTATCATTGCCAGTGTTAGAGAATGGATCTGCTCCGGATAATTCAGCTTCTTTTCCGTTAGCTTAATAACCTCATTTTGCATGTCATCATAATGCATTTGGGAGATTCTGCTAATCTTATGACCATTTTCCTTAAGCAAGGATACATTCAAAATTAATTTCAGATCACGATCGTCATAATATCTAATATTCGTATCTGTTCTTTTAGGTTTAATAAAGTCATACCGTTGTTCCCAAATGCGGAGTGTGTGGGCTTTGATGCCGGATAACTGTTCTAAATCTTTTATTGAATATGTTGACACTTGATTAAAAGTTTTAAGATATGGTGATAACTAGTCCTGTTCCTTTTTGTTTAATATTTGTTATAAAAGGACACAGAATTAACAGATATTTGTTCATATCAACAGATACTTTAACGCGATAACTCAATTTATGTGAAAATTATTAAATATTCCAAATACTTCCTGAATGATCTTATACAATATAACATACAATATAGACATGGATATTGAACATGAGTGGATCGAATGGATGAAAACTGTTTATATTCCAAAGATTAAGAATACCGGATATTTTTCTTCCGTGCGATTTTTCCGGTTACTCAATGTTGATGATGAAGGCTCCACGTATTCCGTACAGCTAATGACCAAAAATCTCGAACTTATTCAGGAATACCTGGATAAATCAGCGCATACCCTGGCAGAGGAGCATAATTCCAGATATAAAAACAAGCATGTTGCTTTTCAGACTGTACTTCAGGAACTGGATTTATAATTCTGCAACTGTTCCTTATCAATTCTGAAATTAACCCACTCGGGATCCTGTGCAGGATTATATTTCTTGTAAAATTTAATGGCCGGTTCATTCCAGTCCAATACCTGCCATTGCACACCATTGCAATTCTGCTTTTTTGCTTCCAAGATTGAAGCTTCCATCAGACGTGAGCCTGCTCCACTTCTTCTGTATTTTTCGGAGACGATCAGGTCTTCAATGTACAATATCTTCCCCTTCCATGTTGAATACCTGTAGTAATATAAAGACATTCCAATGATGCCATTATCATTTTCAGCCACAAAGAAATCAAACACAGGATTCGGGCCAAACCCATCCTTTTCCATTTCCTTTACGGTGTTTTTAACTTCATGAAGTGCATTTTCGTACACAGCCAGCTCTTTTACCAATTCCAATGCACTTTTTAGATCCTCTTTTCTACCCTTTCTTATAACCATCCGTGTCAGATTTATTTAATCACCTTGAATCCGGTATACTTTACGAGGACTTCCGGTACCTTTATTCCATCTTCTGTCTGATTATTTTCCAAAATAGCAGCAACAATTCGCGGTAAAGCAAGGGCACTACCATTCAGGGTGTGTAGCAGGACGTTTTTACCATTATCATCCTTATACCGTAATTTCAAACGATTAGCCTGGTAAGTTTCGAAATTACTTACCGAACTTACTTCCAGCCATTTTTGCTGACCTGCGGAAAACACTTCCATATCGTATGTCATCGCTGAAGTAAATCCAAGATCACCACCACATAACCGGATCATACGAAAAGGCAATTCCAGTTTAACCAAAAGACTTTTAACATAATCACACATTTTGTCAAGTGCCTGGTAGGATTCATCTGGCTTATGGATCTCCACAATTTCAACCTTATCAAACTGGTGTAATCGATTCAGTCCCCGAACGTGTGCCCCCCAGGACCCAGCCTCTCTTCTGAAACAAGAAGTATATCCTACATTTTTGATTGGCAAATCCTCATTGCTGATTATGGAACCCCTGTATATATTGGTAATCGGTACCTCTGCGGTCGGTATCAAATAATATTCCTCATCTGTAAGCTGGTACATTTGTCCTTCCTTATCCGGTAGCTGTCCTGTGGCATGGCCTGATTCGGCATTTATAAGGACTGGTGGCTGTATCTCCATATATCCAGCCTTTTCAGCTTCTTCAAGGAAAAAACTCACCAAGGCACGTTGAAGTTTGGCCCCCTTTCCCTTATAAACCGGAAATCCTGCTCCTGTTATCTTATTTCCGAGCTTAAAATCTATTATGTCATATTTCTGAATCAGGTCCCAATGGGGCGAGGCATCATCACCTAAAACAGGAATATCTCCCCATTCAAACAGGGTGAGATTATCTTCAGGTTTCACCCCTTCAGGAACATCTTGATGAGGAATATTTGGGATCGAATAGAGTAAATCCTCAAGTTGATCCTGTACATCTGCCATTTTTTCACTTAATCCTTTACTCTTCTCTTTAAGTTCCCTGGTTGTCTGTTTGGCCAGTTCAGCTTCTTCTTTTTTCCCTTCTTTCAATAAGCTTCCGATCGAACGTGAGATCTGGTTCAACTCATTCAAAAGTGAATCCAGATCTGATTGTATAGCTTTTCGGTTGTCATCCAACTCGATCACTTGTGATATAGTAGCCTCTGCATCGGAAAATCTTTTTTTCTCCAGCCCCTTTATTACTTCCGTTTTATTACTTTTTATATGCGTTAGTTGAAGCATATTTTGTGAATTTATTCTTCTTGCAAATGTAAGAGGAATTATTGTTAACAATAAAAAAATTTATTTTTTCGAAATAAAATTTTAAAATATTTGTTTAGATAAAATAAATGTATATTCTTGACAATTAAGGGTATGTGATATAATATTGTACCATCAATTCATCTGTGGACTATAGAGATAGCCCATTCTGAGAGTAGAAATTCATTATTCTTTTTCATAACTGTTCAATAAGATCAAAACAAATCCTAGATTACTTTTAATACCTTATTATGTATAATATTGATGATTTAAACGTGAGGCTTCTTTCTGAGCTGAAAGAAATTGCGGAGGGATTGGGAGTTAAAAATTTTAAAAAACTTCCCAAGAAGGAATTAATTTATAAGATTCTTGACTACCAGGCCGCTAACCCACAAACTAAAAAAGAAAAGAGCAAGAAGGAAACTGCGAAGAAAGAACCGGTGAGTGAACCGAATATTACCGCAACCATTGCTAAAAGAGAAAACGTAAAAGAAATAGAGACAAAAGATGCAGCTAGTAAAACAGCTGATGAATTGCTTGAATCTTTTGATATGGAATTGGATGAAACCTTCGGGAAATTCGGAGGGGAGGAATCCAAAACTGCTGAAAAGCGTGAGAAACCTGAAAGAACTGAAAAAGCTGAACCCAGAGGTGGTGCAGATTCAAGGAAAGATCATAGAAGGGATCGTAAAGATGACCAGGGACATAAAAAGCCGGCAATTAAAGAATTTGATGGTGTTATTGAGAATGAAGGTGTTCTTGAGATCATGCAGGATGGCTATGGCTTCCTCCGCTCATCAGATTATAATTACCTGGCCAGCCCGGATGATATCTATGTATCACCCTCACAGATTAAACTGTTTGGGCTAAAAACCGGCGACATTGTACATGGCCAGATCAGGCCACCAAAGGAAGGAGAGAAATATTTTGCCTTGCTGAGGGTTGAAAATGTGAATGGAAAAACTACGGAAGAGATAAGAGACAGGGTGCCATTTGAATACCTTACTCCCTTATTCCCGGAAGAAAAAATTAACCTTGCAACCAAAGCTGATCCTGGAAATTATTCCATGAGGATCCATGACTTATTCGCCCCTATAGGTAAGGGTCAGCGAGGAATGATCGTAGCCCAACCCTATACAGGTAAAACGGTTTTGTTGAAACAGATCGCTAATGCTATTGCGGAGAATCATCCTGAAATTTATCTGATGATTCTGTTGATAGATGAGAGACCTGAGGAAGTTACCGATATGGCGCGTTCTGTTAAAGCAGAAGTTGTTTCTTCAACATTCGACGAACAAGCAGAAAGACATGTAAAGGTTGCCAACATTGTTCTGGAGAAAGCAAAAAGAATGGTAGAATGTGGTCATGATGTGGTTATCCTTCTGGATTCTATCACCAGGTTAGCACGGGCGCACAATACAGTGGTTCCATCTTCCGGAAAGATACTGTCTGGTGGTGTTGATGCAAATGCATTACACAAACCGAAAAGATTTTTCGGAGCAGCTAGAAATGTAGAAAACGGTGGATCGCTAACCATTATCGCAACTGCCCTGATAGAAACTGGTTCAAAAATGGATGAAGTTATCTTTGAGGAATTTAAGGGAACAGGTAATATGGAATTACAACTGGATCGTAAGTTATCCAACAAGCGGATATTCCCTGCACTTGATGTTCCTGCTTCAGGTACTAGAAGAGAAGATTTACTGCTTGATAAGGAAACACTTCAGAGAATCTGGATCCTGCGTAAATTCATTCAGGATATGAACTCTAATGAAGCCATTGAATTCCTGATAGAAAGAATGAAGGGTACAAGAAATAATGAAGAGTTTCTATTGACAATGAATAGTTAGTAAAGACTAAGAAAAATATTGATCCCGTCTCAGTTGCAAAATGCCTGGGACGGGATTTTTTTATTTCCTGCCATATACAAAATCATGGAGATATTTATATCTGGCCATAAGCTTTCCATTATCGGTTATGGTTGCCCTTTCGATCATTTCATCATCATCTCCATAAACCATATTCGGGAATATTTTTTCAATCAATGCACGGCCAAATGAGTTAGAAGCTTCCCTTGGAAGTTCATTTGGCAAATTATCAACAGCCATAACGGTAATATTTTTATCATCAGAGAAAGGGGGAGTTTCGCTGGACTCGATGGGATCAAAATCATAAAACGGTTTCTCGATAGTACTTGCTCTCAAGGTTGAAGGTATCGGCCCCCCTATGTCGCAGGAAATATCCGCTATGACCTTGATATTAAAATCATCCCGCAACATATCAGCTATACTGAAATAGCGGTCCGCACCCTGATTCCAGAATGTCCCGTTAATAAAAATATCAGCTTTCCTGGCAAACCTGATAAAATCAGACTTGTAGAAATGCGGGGACCTGTGGAATTCTTCGCGATCAAAATCTCCATCATCAAAACGTTTGTAATAATCTCTGGAGTGCAGCTGGGTAAAAACAGGATCTTTAAGTTCATGGTTCATGAAATCGTGAACCGTTACTTCTTTTATTCCCATATTTTCAAGGACCTCCCTGGCACCATGACCAACGCTACCATGCCCGGTAAGGACAACTTTTACCGGGGGAAGCTGCATCTTCTTATATTCGTTTTTCATCTCAACATAGGAACTGCATTGATAGGCCGGTTTTATATGGTATAGGTTAAACTTTTTCCCATAACCTAAAAGACCATTATACGCGCCCACTATTCCTGCAAACCGCCCGAAAGCTATTACGCGTTTTCCAAATTTATCGGTCAAACATTCGTATTCAATAAGTTTTATCTTTTTGTCAAGGATTGATCTGAGCAATTTTCTATTATAAGACTGCTTTTTTATCGTATGAGAAAAGAATAAATAGGTCTTTTCAGGTATAAGATCTTGTACCTGAAATTCCTTAATACCCAGAATAATATCACAATCATCCAGTTTTTCAACCACAGGAATATTCAGATTTGAATAGGATTCGTCTGCAAAACAACGTATACCGGAGGTTTGCACGACAATTTCAAAAGCAGGGAAAATGTTCTGTGCCTCTATGACCTCCCAGGGTGTTAAAGGAACCCGGTTGTCCGGAGGGATTTTCCCTTCTCTTGCAATTCCAATTTTTATTTTGTTCATTTTAGTATAAAAATCAAAAACAGGTATCAGGTTAGCTGATACAGGAACTTAATATAAAATAAATATTTAACAAATTGCAATGGCATCCATTCTAAAACTGATCTTATTCTGGATATTATATTTCATTATTCATAGCTTATTTGCCTCCACAATGGTAAAAAAGAAATTTAGCAATTTATTTCCCCGTTTTAACAGGTTTTACAGGGCCATTTATGTATTCTTCTCAATTGCAGGATTGGCAGTCATTTTCTTGTTCCAATCCTCCCTTCCTTTTTCACTTCTCTATGAGATGAATACGCTTTCAACAGGCATCGGATTATGCCTTGCCTCATTTGGCTTACAAATTATCCTGGAATCCTTTTCATTCTACGATACCGCGGAATTTCTCGGATTCAGACAAGCTAAAGGGATTCTGGAAGAACAGGGATTCATAAAGAATGGCATTTTAAAATATATCAGGCATCCCTTATACAGTGGCTCTATACTTTTCTTGATTGGGTATCTCATCTTTGCTCCAAATATGGTCAACATGGTGTCTGTAGTATTAATGATCATCTATTTCATTATTGGTTCTTATTTCGAAGAGAAAAAACTGATAAAATCATTTGGCAGAGCTTATTCTCAATACAAATCAGAAGTTCCTGCCTTCATACCCAGACTGGGTATGCTGTTGAAAAGATCCCGGAAGGCTAAAAATCTATAAATACTTTCAAGATGAATAATTATTTAATTAATTTATGGACTAATTATCATTTATTCATCAGAGTAAGATTATGAAAAAAACAAACCCTACAAAATCTGATGTGGTTAAGAAGATCACCAAGAGAGAAATTTTTAATACTTTGCTGGTAGAGGTAGCCTGGGAGGTCTGTAACCAGGTGGGTGGTATTTATACAGTAATCAGGTCAAAAACTCCTACACAGGTGAATAAATGGGGGAGAAACTATTGTACTGTCGGACCATATATACATCAATTTGCAATCTCTGAGTTTGAAGAGATCACTGATTCGCCGGATCCATATTGTCAGGTTGTTCAGAAATTAAAGGAACTGGGTTTTGATGCCAAGTTCGGGAAATGGCTGGTTACAGGCCGGCCGAATACTGTCCTTTTAAATCCATATTCTGTCTATGACCGTCTTGGTTCAATAAAATATGAATTATGGGACCACCACGATATTTCTTTCCCTGAAGGAGATGAGCTTTTGGATAATGTTATCGCTTTTGGATATCTGGTCAAAGTATTTTTTGCACATCTGTCAATGGATGGTTTTACCAGCAATAAGATCATCGGGCATTTTCACGAGTGGATGGCCGGTACGGCAATCCCTGAAATCCGGCATGAGAATATTCCTGTCGGAACCATCTTTACTACACATGCAACCATGCTGGGCAGGTACCTGGCCATGAATGATCCGCAGTTTTATGACCATTTGCCATTTTTCAACTGGTTGGATGAAGCCAGAAACTTTAACATTGAACCTCAGGTCAGGATAGAAAGATCAGCAGCACATGGAGCCCATATATTTTCAACAGTGAGTGAGGTTACTGGCAGGGAATGTGAACATTTAATAGGTCGGAAGCCCGATTACATTTTACCCAATGGAATAAATATTCAAAGATTTACGGCTTTGCACGAATTTCAGAACCTGCATAAGGAATTCAAGGAAAGAATCAATGAATTCATCATGGCTCACTTTTTCCCCAGTTATACATTTGACCTTGACAAAACACTTTATTTTTTTACCTCAGGAAGATTCGAATACCGGAACAAAGGTTTTGACCTGACTATAGAGGCATTATCAAGACTTAACTGGAAACTGAAACGGGCAGGTGACGATGTTACAGTAATCATGTTCTTTATAACAAAGCGACCTTATCATTCCATCAATCCTGAAATCTTACATTCCAAAGCCGTTCTGGAAGAATTGAGAAATACCATAGATACTGTGAAAGAACAAGTTGCACAACGACTCTTTTATGCTGCAGCAACCAGTGAAGATCAGCGTCTTCCTACACTGAATGATTTTGTTGATGATTACTGGAGACTCCGATACAGAAGAACACTCCAATCATTCAAGAAAGCCTCACTCCCACCTATTATTACCCATAACCTGATCAATGACGGAGATGATCCCATATTGAACTTTCTAAGGTCCACCAATCTCATCAATAATGTGGAAGACCGGGTAAAGATCGTATACCATCCCGATTTTATAAATACCACGAATCCACTTTTTAGTATGGAATATGACCAGTTTGTCAGGGGTTGCCACCTGGGTATTTTTCCCAGCCTTTATGAGCCATGGGGTTATACTCCTCTTGAATGTCTTGCCAGAGCGGTTCCTGCGACAACCAGTAACCTTTCCGGTTTCGGAGATTATGTTGTTAACCACATCAAGCCAGTAAATAAGAAAGCAATATATATAACCAATAATAAGACACAGGATTTCGACCAGGCAGCCAACCAACTGGCCAATCAAATGCTGCAATTCGCCAGGCTAAGCAGACGGGAAAGGATAGATCTTCGCTATAAAGCCGAAAATACCTCTGTTCATTTTGACTGGAATAACCTGATCAGTTACTATGATACTGCTTATAAAGCTGCAATTTCGATTAAGGATTGATTTTCAGTATCCCTGGATTTAAAGTTATATATGATTTAATCGCCGGTAAAAAAATCTGAATACCACAGAACCTGAATTAATAATAAGCCAATCTGGCGCAAATTCATCATTTTAGTGTTCAAAATCGGACATTTTGGCATAATTGCCTCTCAAAATCAGAGTGGTTTGAAATTTGAAACATTGAAAGTATAATTATAAGAAGGAGAAATTAGATATGAATTTTGATAAATATACCATTAAATCTCAGGAGGCTATTCAGAAGGCTGTAGAGATTGCCCAGGAAATGAGCAACCAGGTCATTGAACCGGCTCATTTATTTAAGGGGATTATCGACACAGATGAGAATGTAGCTTCTTTCATTTTAAATAAACTCGATTTAAACAGTGATCATCTGCATACCAAACTGATGGAATTGCTAGAAAGCTATCCAAAAGTCAGTGGTGGGCAGCAACCCTATTTGTCCAATGACAGTTCATCTGTTCTTCAGCATGCTGAAAAATTCAGTAAGGAACTAAAAGATGAATACATCTCTATTGAGCACATCCTCCTTGGCATACTTAAGGGTAAAGACAAAATGGCCCAGATCATGAAGGATGCGGGTATCACTGAAAAAAACCTTAAAATGGCCATTACCGAGCTTAGAAAAGGGAACAAGGTAAATGATGCAAACGCAGAGGGCAAATACCGCTCTTTAGAGCGATATAGTAAGAACCTGAATGAGATGGCCAAGAATGGCAAGATCGATCCGGTTATAGGAAGGGATGATGAAATTCGAAGGGTTTTACAGATCTTGTCAAGAAGAACCAAGAATAATCCGATCCTCCTTGGTGAGCCAGGAGTAGGCAAAACAGCCATTATTGAAGGAATGGCACAAAGGATGGTAGATGGTGATATTCCTGAAAATCTTAAGTCAAAGTCAATCATATCTCTGGATATGGGACTACTCGTGGCCGGTGCCAAATACAAAGGAGAATTTGAAGAAAGATTAAAATCAGTAATCAAAGAAGTTATCGATTCAGATGGAGAGATCATTTTGTTTATTGATGAGATACATACACTAGTCGGAGCCGGTGCAGGTGAAGGTGCAATGGATGCTGCAAACCTGTTAAAACCAGCCTTGGCCAGAGGTGAGTTGCATGCTATCGGTGCCACTACGATGAAGGAATATCAGAAACATATAGAAAAAGACAAGGCACTTGAACGACGTTTCCAGAGCGTTATGGTAAACGAACCCTCTGTACAGGATTCCATTTCCATTTTAAGGGGTATTAAAGAAAAATACGAGGTCCATCATGGGGTGAGGATCAAAGATGATGCCGTTATCGCCTCAGTAGAATTAAGTGATCGCTATATTTCAGACCGTTTCCTTCCTGACAAGGCCATAGACCTGATGGATGAGGCCGCTTCTAAATTAAGGATAGAGATCAATTCACTGCCCGAGGAACTGGATGAGTTGCAAAGAAGGATCATGCAACTTGAAATCGAGCGGGAGGCGATCCGAAGGGAAAAGGATAAAGAAAAAGAGAGATCTCTTTCAAAGGAAATAGCCAATTTATCTGAGCAAAGAAATGAGCTCAAAGCTAAGTGGGAAGGAGAAAAGGACGTTATAAAAGGCATTCGGGAAGAAAAGGAAAAGATAGATCAGTTCAAGCATGAAGCGGAACAGGCTGAAAGGGCAGGTGATTTTGGCAAGGTGGCAGAAATACGATACGGTAAGATTGTGGAAAGCGAGAAAAAACTGGAAGCTTTCAATGCGAAAATGGAAGAAATGAAAGACAATTCCCCCTTGTTAAAGGAAGATGTGGATAGCGAGGATATTGCAGAGGTAGTGGCCAAGTGGACAGGTATTCCAGTATCCAAAATGCTTCAGAGTGACCGGGAAAAATTATTGCTGCTTGAAAAGGAATTAGCCAAGCGTGTGGCCGGGCAGGAAGACGCTATTCGGGCACTGTCTGATGCCGTCAGAAGAAGCAGGGCAGGATTACAGGACCCCAGACGGCCTATTGGTTCCTTTATTTTTCTTGGTACGACGGGTGTTGGAAAGACCGAATTGGCAAAATCACTGGCTGAATTTCTGTTCAATGACGAAAATGCCATGGTTCGTATCGACATGTCGGAGTACCAGGAAAGACATACGGTAAGTAGGTTGATAGGAGCACCTCCGGGATACGTTGGTTACGATGAAGGGGGTCAGTTAACAGAAGCCGTAAGAAGAAAGCCTTATTCTGTAATTCTGCTTGATGAAATAGAAAAGGCCCACACGGATGTTTTCAATATATTATTGCAGGTTCTTGATGACGGCCGTTTGACAGATAATAAAGGCCGGGTAGCGAATTTCAAGAATACCATAATAATAATGACCACCAATATAGGATCCCATATCATCCAGGAAAAGTTTGCCGGGCTAACTGAAGAGAATGAGGATAAGGTCCTTGATGATACTCAGAAGCAGGTTTTTGATATACTAAAACAAACCTTCCGGCCTGAATTCCTGAACCGGATTGACGAAGCGATTATGTTCAAACCTTTATCCAGGAAAGATGTTCGAAAGATTGTTGGTATTCAATTCAGAAATATCCAGGAGATGCTTTTGTCGAATGGAATAAAACTGGAGGCATCTGACAAGGCCCTTGAATATATAGCTGAGATTGGATTTGATCCTCAATATGGGGCCAGACCATTAAAGCGAATATTACAAAGGGAAGTACTTAATGAGCTTTCAAAAGAGATCTTAGCCGGAAATATCCGTAATGATTCTATTGTCGGTATTGATATTGACAAGAACAGAGGAATAAAGTTTATAAATCTGGATGATGTAAAAATTGATGGATCAACGGCTTAGGGTAAGTTGTATATCATCCATCAATAACAATGTAAGTTTATCAGGTAGTTTTTCTCTTATCCTGTAAGAGAAAACTACCTCTTTTTCCTTATTAATCAGATTTAATATACTATCCTGAGACTCCAATTGTAATGTGTTGGTGGCGGTATCAGAGGCAAAAACGCAACCCTCAAATCCGTAGGCAATAATCTCCACTGTATGGTCCCGGTCAATTACAACCTGACCATTCATTGTGATCTCGGATTCCGAAAACATTCCATGCATATCTTCATCAACAAGATACCATTGTGCCTCCCAGGTACCTGTGAAATAATTTTCTTCAGATTCCTTTGCTTGGTCACACGGATTGAAGGTCAATATTAAAACCCCTGAAATAATAATAAAAAATCTTCTCATACAAGCCTGCCAC
>CBDUCT010000042.1:0-14959 GCA_965365715.1 uncultured Cyclobacteriaceae bacterium
ACTGTAATAGTCTCATTGAGGTAGCGCATGGGGGAGCGCTCCCTGGATATGGTAGTCATTATGCTTTTTATCCGGAATATGGGGTGGGCATTATGGCTTTTGGCAACCTGACCTACACCAGGCCGTATGATAAGGATCTTATGCTTAGAGTACTCATCGAAGAAGCCGGGATCAAACCCAGAAAATTACCTGCATCGGATATTCTGAAAACCAGAAAGCAACAGGTATTCCAAATGATTAAGACCTGGGACGAGAATCTAGACGCCGATATTCTGGCTGAGAATTTTTATCTTGATAAATCACGGGCTCACCGCAAATCAGAGATTGGAGAAATTCTGGATAAAGCGGGTGAGATAGATAATGTAGAAGATCTTTGGGCGGTCAATCAATTAAGAGGAGGCTTTGACATTAATGCAGAAAATGGGACAATTTCTGTTTTCTTCACTTTAAGTCCGGAAAAAAATCCTAAAGTACAGGCACTTTATCTCTCATTCGAAGAAAATGACTCGAGATAGTATTATTTTAAAGACTAAATAATTATTGTTTAAATTTTTTTCATGCGGATCAAAATCATAACCATTCTTCTGATAAGCGGATTATTGCTTTTCTCCTGTGATAAGAACAATGATGTTCCAGGACCTAATATTGTTATCATTAATGTAGATGACCTGGGATGGAAGGATCTGGGTTATGCCGGAAGCCAGTATTATGAAACGCCACATATAGATCAATTATCCAGATCCGGTATGGTTTTCACTAATGGATATGCGACTGCAGCCAACTGTGCCCCAAGCCGGGCCAGCTTGATGACAGGGAAATGGACTACCAGGCATGGGATTTATACCGTCGCCTCCAGTGAACGGGGAGAATCCAGGTACCGGAAGCTGATACCAACCAGAAACATTACCACACTATCAAAGAAATTCCCGACAATTGCCTCCATATTGGGGAACGCTGGATATACTACCTGTCACTCCGGCAAGTGGCATTTAAGTGAGTCACCATTAGATTATGGTTTTGATATCAACATTGCTGGCGGTCATAATGGACATCCAAGAAGTTATTATCCACCTTATGGTAATGTAAAGGTCAATGGAGATCCCGGCCATTATCTGACCGACGCCATCATGGTCAATGTTCTGCAATTTATTGATACAGTAAAAAGTCCTTTCTTACTTTATTATGCTCCATATGCGGTTCATACACCCATTCACCCCGTATCTAAACTATTGCCTAAATATCAAGATAAACCAGCATGGCAGGGACAGGGCAATGCCGAGTATGCAACTATGGTGGAGAACCTGGACACAAATATTGGGCATTTGATGGCGCTTTTGGAAAGTCGTGAATTACTGGAAAATACATTCATTGTTTTTACCTCTGATAATGGGGGGTTATATGGAATTACTAAACAAAAGCCCTTACGGGCAGGAAAAGGAAGTTACTATGAGGGCGGTATAAGAGTACCCTATATTTTTCGATGGGATGGAAAAATTAAAGCTGGCTCGAAGAGCGCTTTTCCGGTTACAAACCTCGACCTCTTCCCTACCCTTCTCGAGATTACCGGGATCGATGCTTCTTCATATGTTCCTGACGGAATAAACCTCATGCCGGTCCTTACCGGTGAATCAAAACACATCGAAAGATCCTTATACTGGCACTTCCCGATTTATTTGCAGGCTTACAAAGTAAAAGACAATGAAAACAGGGATTCACTATTCAGAACACGTCCCGGATCAGTTATACGCAAAGGGAATTGGAAACTGCACTATTATTTCGAGGATGATGGTGTTGAATTATACAACTTAGAAGCGGATATTGCCGAAAGCAAAAATTTGGCTATTGAAAATCCTGAAAAAACAGAGGAACTGCTTTCGTTGCTCAAAGACTGGTGGAAAACTACAAATGCACCTATTCCAGCTGAAAGGAATCCTGAATATGAGTTTGAATAGTGAAAAAAGCAAACCCTTTTGATTTCATTACGTCTATATAAAAGTTGGAATATTAGGATGAATTGTACAGCTGATTTATGGGGTGAAAGTTAAAACGAGTATTAATTAAAAGGACACCCTTTCGGAAAAGTTTAATTTTCATTTTGAATAAAGTAAATTTTTTCAATTATCTTTCGGCTGATTTTTCAACTTCTCAGAATTAAGAATAGTAAAAGGTAATTTTTTAAATGATTTTAACCTGGAAACATTTCCTGTATAAATGAACGCCAGTATTACCATAAAGGAAATAAATTCGAAATCCGATCTGAATAAATTTATCCGGTTTCCGGAAGAACTATATGCTGCAGATAATAACTATGTGCCAGTATTAAGAAGTGAGGAATTAAAAACGCTCTCACCAGATAAAAATCCGGCACATGAATTTTGTATTTCTAAATACTGGCTGGCTTATCAGAATGGAAGGATCGCTGGACGGGTTGCCGGCATAATACATTACAGGTATAACGAAAACCGTAATATCAAATATGCCAGGTTTGGCTGGCTCGACATTGTCAATGATCTGGAAGTTTTAATGGCATTAATGGATACGGTAGAATCCTGGGCAAAAAAAGAGGGTATGGAACATATTCATGGTCCTATTGGCTTTTCATCTTTCGATCCTTCAGGAATTCTGATTAAAGGATTTGATGAAACTCCTACAGCATTTTCCCACTATAATTATCCATATTATCCCGAACTCCTCGAAAAGGCAGGTTATGAAAAAGATATCGATTGGGTTGAATATAACGTTAAAGTACCTGAACAGGTCCCTGAAAAAGTACTCCAGGTAGCAAAACTGATAAAAAGGAGGTACGGCCTTCATAGTGCTGAATTAAATAGCCGGAAAGACATTCTCAAACATGCGGATGGGATATTTAATCTTCTTAATTCCGTATATAGAGGGATTTATGCTTTTTCACAATTATCAGATAAACAGATTGATTGCCTGAAGAAACAATTCATCACTATTCTTGATCCTGCATATGTTTCTGTCATCCTTGATAACAGTGATAACGTAATTGCATTTGGAATTACTATGCCTTCATTATCAAGATCTCTGCAAAAATCAAAAGGCAGCATTCTACGCTTCGCACTGTTCCGCATTTTAAATATATACCAGAAAACCAGCACTGTTGACACACTTTTGATTGCAGTAAAAAAGGAATTTCAGAACAAAGGACTTACAGGTATAATATTCAGTGATATTATTCCTGTCCTGATCCAAAACAATATAAAAAGTATAGAGTCAACTAAAGAAATGGAGGAAAATATAAGCGTTAAAAATCTCTGGCATAGTTATGAACACAGACAACATAAACGTACCAGATGTTATATTAAAAAATTATCTTAATCAGTATGATGTCTAATTCTTGTTGATTATTTCCGGAACTGTAATAACTCTGCCCGGGCTTGAATCCAATTCAATAAATATCCTCAAATTTTTCATTCGGTAACTGAATAGAGTAATTATTAAAATAGGATGAATAATCCTGATTTATTATCTTTATCCTGCTCCAGTTAAAACTCTTTATAGCTTTTCTGGTAAAGCATTTTTTAAATATTTGTCTATCATTTCCTGACTTGAAAATTTTTAAACCACCATATTATGAAAAATAATAATTCTGATTCTAATTCAAATGGAATACACTTTAGAGACTGGTTGAAGATATACTTTGAACAATCTAAGTACAGAATTCTTGTCTTATCAATGATTCTGTTTCTCCATATTCTACCCCTCCAGGCCCAGAGACTGTCCAGGGACTATAATGTTGATATCCTGGTCAACCAGGCTGGATATACCCCTGATGCATCGAAAACTTGTGTAGTTCCCGGCCTGCTTGAAAGAGAATTTATGGTGGTGAATACTGTATCCGGGAAAATTGTGTATAAAGGTAATTTCACTCCTATAAAAGGAGATTTTGGCAATTATGCAACAGGTGATTTTAGTGAAGTGAAGGCTAATGGCTCCTATTATATTTTGTCTGACACAGTACGATCCTATCCATTCAGAATTTCCAAGGATGTATATGAAAAACCTATGGCCTCCATTATAGACTATTTTTCCAGGCAGCGTTGCGGAAATAGTACTGCCGGATATCTTACACCATGCCATCTGGATGACGGGGTTCGAATGGATAACGGTAAACACCAGGATGTTTCAGGGGGTTGGCATGATGCGAGTGACTTGCGAAAGTGGGTAGGTGCTACCATTTATGGCATGTTGGGAATTGCCAAAACATATGAACTATACCCTCAACTTGGCAACCATAAACTACTGGCAGAACTCCGTTGGGGTAACCGGTATTTTCTTAATATGCAGGAACCTGATGGATATATCATGAGTTATGTCGGTGGGGATGTACAAAAACATTCAGACAGTAATCGTTGGACAGATAATGAGACAGGTAGTTTTGAAGAAGGGGAACCTTATTTTACAAAACCCAATGCCGGGAAATCCAATGCTGATATGCTGATAATTGGCACTAAAGATGACAGGGTTATTAAAACCACTCCCCTGGATCTGATGGGGCAATATAATTTTATTGCTTCTGAGGCAATAGTAGCCCGGATAGCAAAAGAAACAGATCCTGATTATTCTGCCCGCTGCCTTGATGCCGCAGAAAAGTGTCTTTCATGGTGTAAAAAATCAGATAAAGGGCATAATCCGGGTATAATAGGTGCTTCCATTCAGGCAGCTCTGGAATTGTACAAAACTACCGGGAATGTCAGTCATAAGGAATATGCCATAACTCAGGCTGGTCTTTTGGAGACCTTTCAGGAAACAGGAGGCCAAGGGGGTATTGGTGGTTTCTTCTATAATTCAAAAGATAAACAGGAACCATATAAAAATATCTCCAGGGGTTGCACAGAATTCTATGCCATATGTGATCTTATACTCGAGTTTCCGGAACACCAAAATGTGCCGAGATGGAAAGATATGATCGCCGGATATGCCAGGGATTATTTGAAAGTGTTTATTACCAGGAACAGCTTTGGCATCGTTCCATTTGGATTGTATACAGATGAGGACCCTGGAGGAGACCGCAAAATCGGGAACTTCTGGTACAGGTATTTTATGCAACCGGAATTAAGCTGGTGGGTAGGAATAAACTCTAATGTTGCTTCGGCCGGAATTGGACTTTTGAAAGCCAGTGTTATTTTAAATGATAATGAACTCAGAGCCTATGCACAAAAACAACTGGATTGGATCATTGGTGTCAATTCATTTAACAGCTCAACCCTTATAGGAACAGGCTATAATCATCCGGAACATTTTCCCGGTAGCACATTTTATCCAACTACTCCGGTTATTAATGGAGCCGTAATGAATGGCCTTGGCGGTGACAGAGATGACCAGCCTGAGATAGGCGGGGGATGGTGGCAAATCTCAGAATACTGGACACCTATGGTAGCACATACTCTCTGGCTGATGGCTGAACTGACAGCGGCTGATTGATCGATTACAGGGGAAAAAGCTTCATTAATTCGAAAATTTAAAAAAATATCTCAAATGAATAAAAATGGATTTTGGATAGTGTCTCTGGGGGTTTTGGTATTTGGATGTAGGACGGCACCATACAATGTAATTGATTCATATATCTATGAGCAGAAGAAAAATAGGGACAGATCGGGATGGGAAGTGGTCTGGGAGGATCACTTTGAAAATTCTTCCTTGGATACAACCAAATGGACAAAAATACCACCAAACAATGCGGATTGGGGCCGTCATATGACGGATGATCCCAACTGTTATGACATAAAAGATGGTAAATTATTCTTAAAGGGTATAGTCAATAAAGATACCCTGAGTGATCCGAGACCTTTCCTGACCGGAGGTGTCTTTACGAAGCAGAAATTTGCCTTTCAATATGGCAAAATAGAAATACATGCCATGCTGGAATGCGCTCAGGGCGCCTGGCCGGCCATGTGGATGTTGGCTGAAAAAAATATATACGGCATGTACCCCAGAAATGGAGAGATCGATATTATGGAGCACCTTAATTTCGACAGCATTATTTATCAGACGACACATTCCTATTATACCCTCGAACTGAAGCAAAAGACCAATCCACCCTATTATTCAACATCCGGGATAGATATCACCCAGTTCAATACCTTTGGACTTGAATGGTATCCCGACAAACTCGTTTTTACCTTGAATGGGGATGAAACTTTTACATATCCAAAAGTGAAAGGTGTGGATCCATCACAATGGCCCTATGATCAGCCATTTTATATATTGATAGATCAACAACTGGGAGGCTCATGGGTCGGGAAAGTAAATCCCGAAGACCTGCCGGTACAAATGATCATCGACTGGGTAAAGGTTTATCAATAAACTGGAGAGCATGAATTTTAATAAACTTACGGAATTATCAAAAAAACCCGCATTATACGAGCCCGGAGATGCCATGATGTGGACAGATCCGTACATTTCGAAACAACTACTGAAAATGCATCTTGATCCTGAGGTCGATTCGGCGACAAGAAAATCGGAAAGTATCCTGAAAACATTGAATTTCATTAAGGAATATTGTGAAATCCCAGGTATGCAGATTCTGGATCTTGGCTGTGGTCCGGGAATATATACAGAAAAGCTGGCTAAGGATGGCTACCAGGTAACCGGTATGGATATCTCTAAAAACTCTATCGAGTACGCCCGATCCGAGGCAGTGAAAAATAATCTCGATATTGAATATGTATGTCAAAACTACCTTGAACTGGATGTATATAACAGATACGACTTAATTATTATGATCTATACTGATTTTGGTGTCCTATTACCAGATGATCGGGATGTTTTGCTTAAAAAGATCTATAATGCGCTCGTTCCGGGTGGTACCTTTATCTTCGATGTAGTGAACGACAGGAACCTCGATGATAAATTCCCCGGGGCACAGGCATGGACAGTAACAGATGGAGGTTTCTGGAGGCCTCATAAATACCTTGAACTGATCAATGGATTTCATTACCCTGAAAACAATGTATATCTTATGCAACATTCAATAATGGATGAGAATGACAGGCTTGTAAGATACCGCTTCTGGACACACTATTTCAATAAAGAAACATTAATCCCGCAATTATCTGACCATGGATTTAGAAATATTGAATGTTTTGAAAACGTTTTACCTGCCGGCGACACCTGGAATGGTGACAATGTTTCTTTTTATTCTTTAAATAAACCTGCATGAAAAGTTATAAAAACATGTTAAAACATATCTTTTGGCTCATTTTTGTTTCCCTCAGTTATTTCAGTCATGGTCAGGAATTGTTTCAAAAACCTGACAATGTACAAACCCGGTGGTCAAGTCCTGAAAATCCTGCGGCGGAAAAAGGAAAAGGCGGACTTGAAAACTATGGAAGAAAAGGAAGGGCTCATGTACACCTGCTCCCGAATGACACATTGGTCCTGGCTTATGAACCTGCGGGCGTCAGCGGTACGATTCGAAGGATATGGATGACCATCCGTGAACAGGATAAAAAAATGCAATTGGGACTGAAATTGAACATGTATTGGGATGGAGAAACCAAACCAGCGGTATCAGCCCCTATCGGATATTTCTTCGGGATGGCCCTGGGTGAGATGTATCCATTTGAGTCAGCACTGTTTTCCAATCCGGAAGGAAGAAGCTATAACTGTTTTGTCCCTATGCCATTTAGGGATGGCATGAAAATTATCCTGATCAATGAAACCGATACGGCACAGTCAGCCATCTTTTATGATGTGGATTATACGATTGGGGAAAAGCATGGAAGGGATCATTTATACTTTCACGCTTATTATCGAAGAGAAGATTCCATAGAAATGAGGAATGACTATGAGTTCCTGCCAAAACTTCAAGGATCAGGCCGTTTTCTTGGTGTGAATTTTGGGGTGGAAGCTAATCAGGATGTATTTCTCGATTCCTGGTGGGGTGAAGGGGAAGTTAAAATCTACCTGGACGGAGATACGGAAAATCCAACCTTATGCGGTACGGGAACTGAAGATTATATAGGGACAGGATGGGGACAGGGTCATTATAGTCATCTGTATCAGGGATCCTCTTATACAGATACTGAAAAAATGCGATACGGCTTCTACAGATACCACGTGCCGGACCCGGTATATTTCAATACAGATATCAGGATGACGATTCATCAGATCGGATGCTGTTACCAGCAACATAAGGAAAAATTTCAAAAAAATGGAACGGTATTATATGAAGCCGGTAACAATCCCAAACCTACCGATTATGAAGATTATAATGGCTGGCTATTTGAACGATATGGGGACGATTGGTCAAGTTGCGTTTATTTCTATCTCGACAAGCCGGTAAGTAATCTACCGGAGATCCAGTCTTACGAGGCCAGAATAAAAAACATAAATGGTATAGATTAGCTTTAACAGGTTAGAAAATTTAATAATTCCAACGATTAAAGCATTAAGCTGGTTAAGATCGATATCTTCAATGCACCATTTAACACTATTGTAAGTCATTTTATTTTGAAAGAACTTGATTGATTACTTATATTTAAAGACAGGTCCCTTTTATCTGAAAAACCATGAATTTATCCTCAACCTACTCATTTCAATTGGACTGTCTACGTTCAATACTAAAGATCCTGATGGTACTTGTTGTTATGTTCACTGTGCATGATTTTGCAAATGCTCAGAAGACAAAATTCCCCAAGGTATTGTCAAATATCTCAGCTGATAAACAGGGTATGTATATCGAAAACAAGGGAAATAAAATATATGCTATCCCACCCAGGCCAAGTTATACTCATGAGAACTTCACAGGAAATATTTCAGGATCTATTAAGGGAATTCAGTTTAATTTTAAACAGAAAAGCCTCAATGGTTTACTTTATTACGGATTTATACCCTTAAACGATTCCAAATATCCCCAGCCGGTCTATTTCTCAAAAGTTGAAAAGATCGAGGGAGGTCTTGCTGAGATCAAAATTCAAGATATGAAGGGAAAATTTGACATGATCGGCTGGACAGAAGAAGAAAAAGGGATTATAGGTTACAGGGTAATGGACAGCAATAATAATATTTTGTATGATGGAAAAGTTAATTTTACTGCAAAGGAATTCCTGGAAACCGATGGTGCTACACGCACCGTCGCCTATGGGCAGCAGGTTCCTGTAAAGCCTTCCCCATTCATAGTAGATCAGTCCCTGATCGAAGGACCATTCATTGCAAACCTGACGCATGAAGGTGCAATTATTCAACTAAAGACCAGGTTCAAAGGAAAAATAACGGTCATTATAAATCGCAAGAAGTTTAATAGTAAGGGCGAAACTAATCATGAAATTCCCATTACGGATCTTGAAGCGGATACAGAATATGAGTACGAGGTATTATATGGATCATTTTCCGAAAGATACTCCTTAAGAACCGCTCCTGAACCTGGAAGCCGGACTTCCTTTTCATTTGCTTATGCCAGTGATTCACGATCGGGCAATGGCGGAGGGGAAAGAAACCTGAATGGAGTGAATGCTTATATCATGAAAAAAATAATGGCCTTGAATATGCAGGAAAAAGTGCGGTTTATGCAGTTTTCGGGGGATATGATAACAGGTTATCGGGATAATCCAAATATGATGCAACTGGAATATATTAACTGGAAACGCGCCATTGAACCATTTGCCAGGTATATCCCTGTTATAACCACAATGGGTAACCATGAAGCATCCATAATCAACTTTTTTGATCCTTTCAGCGAATTCAGATATCAGGTCGATAAATTTCCGTATGACGAAGTGTCTTCTGAAGCGATATATCAAAAAGAGTTTGTTAATCCTCTAAACGGCCCGGATAGTGAGGATGGTTCTGTTTATGATCCTGATGAAAGCACCATAGATTTCCCATCCTATAAGGAAAGTGTATTTTATTATATTTATGACAATATCGCAATGGTGGTTTTGAATTCTGATTACTGGTATACACCATCTGTAAAAGGAATCGATGTCACAGGAGGCAATATCCATGGCTATGTGATGGACAACCAGTTGGAATGGTTCAGGACAACCATGGATACGTTGGAAAACGATTCCAACATAGATCATATATTCGTCACGATCCATACGCCTTTCTTCCCTAACGGCGGACATGTCCAAGATGATATGTGGTATAATGGAGATAATTCTTTCAGACCTGTAATTGCCGGGAAAAGTGTCGAAAAAGGGATTATTGAACGTCGCGATGAATTACTGGAAATCATCGTGAATAAAAGCAAAAAAACCAAAGCTCTTCTTACCGGTGACGAGCATAATTATTCCAGAACACTGATAGGCCCAGAAACAAACATATATCCAAGAAAATATCAACCTGAGAAAATCACCTTAACCCGGGAAATATGGCAGATTAACAATGGAGCGGCTGGTGCCCCTTACTATGCTCAGGAGGAAACCCCCTGGAGTGAATTTGTCGAGGGATTTACTACCCAAAATGCATTGGTCATTTTTGATGTAAATGGCAAAGCGGTCCGAATGCGAGTGCTCAATCCGGATACCCTTGAAGAGGTCGATGAGTTGGACTTTGAATGATCACAAAATTTTCACTTTAAAAAGATCGAATTCTTTTTGAACACAGCATCAAAAATAAAAAATCTTTAAATTTGCCGGGATTTTTTATTTACTGTAGACAAGCACCACATCACAAATACAGTATAACGTGAGTTGAAAATCTGGATTTTTTAATTCCAAAAATTAGAAGCAGATGAAAAAACTACTTTTTAGTCTGATTATTATCATTTATTTATCAGGATGCGGAGAAAACATCAATGGAGAACTGATGTTTATTGAGCCCGATAATAAGGAAGGATTCAACTATCCCTATTATTTGTTTGTCCCGGAGGGTATATCTTCAGAAAACAAGTTGTTTTTAATCGTTGAACCCAACAATACGGGTACAGTTAGTGATGATCTTGAAGTACATGCTAAAAAAGCCAGGCGAACAGCAACAATGGATTATTACATTGGGAATTACCTGGCCCGGAATCTAAAATATCCACTGCTTGTTCCGGTATTCCCACGACCGGAAAGTAACTGGAAAATATACACGCATTCCCTTGACAGGGATGTTATGCTCCAAAAAGGCAATACCATGGAAAGAATTGATCTTCAACTTCTCGCTATGGTACGTGATGCGATGGAAACACTTGCTCAAACCGGCTATGACCTTGATGAAAAAATCTTATTAACGGGTTTTTCTGCCTCCGGAACATTTGCCAACCGCTTCACACTAATTCATCCAAGTAATGTTGATGCAGTTGCCGCAGGTGGTTTAAATGGATTCTTAACATTACCTATCGGGGAGATTAACGGTAAAGAATTGAATTATCCGATTGGGATCCACGATTTCCAATCACTATTTATAAAAGATTTTGACACCTTAACTTTTAAGAATACTCCACAATATTATTTCATGGGAGAATTAGATGATAATGATGCTATCCCCTATCAGGATGCCTATGATGAAGAAGAAAGGGCTGTAATTTTCGCTCTACTGGGTGAAGAAATGCTGCCTGAAAGATGGAATAAATGTAGGGAAATCTATCATAAAGAAGGGATTAATGCTCAAATAAAAACATACAATGAAATTGGTCATGAACATCCTGAAAAGATCAAAGAGGATATACTCCTCTTTTTTCAGAATTCTCTCCAGGAATAAATATTTTGTTACAGGAACATATAAGCGTCATTTACCCTACATTTTATCCAAACCATATTACACATTTTCCAGACATTACCCGGATTAATAGGCAGATATGATTACTTTTAAAGCTGCAAAATCAATTACTGCAATTCAAAGGCTTATACACAGTCTGAACGCTTAAAAACAGTAATACTATATGGAATTTTATCATCCGCAATTGCCTGTATTATCAACTCCCAGGATGATCATTCTTTTAACGATCCTTGCATTTAAGTTCTTATTTTTACAATCAAAAAGACCTAATCAAACCTGACAAAAACACATTATACTATGAGCGGAAATATCATTTGGCATAAAGTTCTCGAAAATAAAAACGACCTGGCAGAAGGTCGTGTCATGACTGTCGAAGCCGGGCATACACAGATTTGTCTTACCCATTATAAAGGTAAGTACAATGCCCTTACCAATGCCTGCCCCCATCAGGGTGGTCCGCTTGGTGAAGGTTCCATTGAGAATGGATTGCTTCGATGCCCATGGCATGGCTGGGACTTCAATCCATGTGGTGGCGATTCGGATGGCTTTGAAGATGGATTACCAACCTATCCTGTAAAAATCGAAGGTGATTCTATTTTTGTTGGTCTGGAAGAAGAACCACCCCATGAAACAACGGTATCGGATCTAATGGTGCAAACAATGCTGAATTGGGGTGTTAACCGGGTATTTGGCATGGTAGGACATTCGAATCTTGGTCTTGCTGATGCCTTCAGGATACAGGAAGAAAAAGGGAATCTTAAATATATAGGCATCCGTCATGAAGGGGCTGCTTCCTTTGCTGCTTCAGCTTATGGCAAACTTACGGGTAAGCCGGCCGCTTGTTTTGCCATTGCCGGTCCGGGTTCAACCAATATGTTTACCGGTCTTTGGGATGCCAAGGTAGACAGGGCACCAATCCTAGCCCTTACTGGTCAGGTGGCTACGCAAGTAGTAGGAACAGGTAATTTTCAGGAAGTAGATCTTGTGCGTGCATTTCATACTGTTGCTGAATTTAATCACCGGGTTGAACATCAAAGCAAACATGCTGAGCTGATGTCCCTGGCCATCAAACATGCCATCTTAAAGCGGGATGTCTCTCATCTCACTTTTCCGGATGAGGTGCAAAATATACCTGCCGATATTCAGCTCGCCCAGAACCCGGGGGGCAGAATCACATCCCTGAATATAGCCCCACCTGAGGAAAGTCTTGAAAAAGCGATCACCTACCTTAAAAAGTCAAAAAGACCTGTGATCATAGTCGGACATGGAGCCAGGTTTCATATGAAATCGATTAAAGCATTTGCAGAACTTATGAATTGTCCTGTAATGACCACTTTTAAGGCTAAAGGGCAAATTTCAGACAGGCATCAATTAGGCTGTGGGGTTTTAGGTAGAAGTGGAACTCCCATAGCAAGCTATTTTATGAATGAAGCAGATCTCCTGATGGTCATAGGCGCATCATTCTCAAATCACACAGGCATTACCCCCAAGAAGCCTACCATCCAAATTGATTTTGACCCATTAGCTTTGAGCAAATTTCATAAGATTGATGTGTCGGTCTTTGGCGAAATATCAAGGACAATGGAATTGTTATTAGACAGGTCGAAAGAAGTATCATCCAATAAAAAGGATCAGCGAAATGAAATTAAAGATCGGTGGAAGATATGGCGAGCAGAAAAAAAACTAAGGTTAAAAGAAGATAGAGGCCAGGGATTAAGTGCGGTTTCTATTTTTGACTCTTTGACCCGAATAGCACCTGAAAATGCGATCATGTGTGTTGATGTTGGCAACAATGCATATTCCTTTGGAAGGTACTTTGAAACCCGGGATCATACTTTCCTGATGTCCGGTTATCTGGGATCTATTGGTTTTGCCTTACCCGCTGCTTTGGGCGCATGGGCTGCTGTTGGAAACGAGAGGCCTATTGTAGTTGTTGCAGGAGATGGAGGGATTTGTCAATATCTTGGAGAAGTAACAACCGCGGTTAAATACAATATGCCGATCAAGATCATTGTGATGAATAACAATGAATTGGGTAAAATCACTAAAGAACAGCATGCCGGAGGTTGGGATAAATTTGCTACGGATCTGGTGAATCCTGATTTTGCAAAATTTGCCTCCAGCTGTGGGGCACTTGGCCTCAATGTGCGTGATAGAAAAAGTCTGGATAAAGCCATGGAAGAACTCTTTGATCATAAAGGAACCGGCCTGCTGGAAATCAACAATGATGTTAAGCTGATTTAAATTGAAGACTTAGGAATTATTCCTATATTTATTCTGGACAAACGATTTCTTTTTTTCATATTGCCCTGATTTTTTAAAGATTAAGAGCTAATAAACTTGATAAACTCATGAAATATACGTCTATACTCTTATCATTTTTGATTCTTACCCTGGCCTCAATAGTATATGGTCAACCCACACGTGTAGGCGATAATGGACGATTTCTTGTCAATAATGACGGCAAACCCTTTTTTTATATGGGAGATACGGCATGGGAACTGTTTCATCGTTTGAGTAGAGAAGAAGCAGACTATTATCTGCAAGATCGTGCCGAAAAGGGATTTACGGTAATACAGGCAGTGGTTCTTTCCCAGATCGGAGGCCTTAATGTCCCTAATGCAGAGGGTCATCTTCCACTTATGGATAATGACCCATCCAAACCAAACGAAGATTACTTCAAACTGGTGGATTACATAGTAGAAAAAGCTGAATCTCTTGGACTTGTCATCGGGATGCTGCCCACTTGGGGTAGTTACTGGAGTTCACTGAATCCTGACAACGTGATCTTTACTCCAGATAATGCGCATGCATTTGGTAAATTCCTGGGTGAAAGATATCGTGATGCATCGTTGATCTGGATCCTTGGAGGGGATCACAATATACATACCGAAGAAGAAAGAGAAATTATTGATTCCATGGCAAAAGGTCTCCGGGAAGGTGATGAGGGAAATCATCTGATCACCTTTCACCCAAGGGGTCCAGGCTTGAGTTCTGATTATTTTCACACTACGGAATGGCTTGATTTTAATATGTATCAGTCTTCTCATGCAGGACATGATCATGATAACGGACTGTATGCTGAGAATGATTATGCTCTTGACCCTCCAAAACCTACCCTGGATGGGGAACCGAGGTATGAAAATATTCAGGTTGGATTTTATTTTCAAGGATTTAACAGGCAGGACCGCTTTGATGATTATGATGTTCGCCAGGCAGCCTACTGGTCTATTCTGGCGGGTGCATGTGGTCATACCTATGGTCACAGCAGGGTCTGGCAGATGTA
>CBDUCT010000043.1:0-14825 GCA_965365715.1 uncultured Cyclobacteriaceae bacterium
CCTTCTTACCCTACTGGAACGGGCGATGCGCCCACTCCTGAAGATAAGAAAGATGAAAAACCTGCTGTTGAGGAACCAAAAGAAGAGGAGCCTAAAGCCGAGATACCTAAAGCTGAAGAGGCCAAAAAAGAGGAAGCCAAACCTGAGGAACCTAAAGCTGAAGAACCTAAAGCCGAGGAAACCAAAGCTGAAGAAACTACTGAGGCCAAAGAAACCGAAAAGGCTAAGGAAGTTGAATCTGAAAAGGTTGAGGATAAGGCTCCCGATACTGAAGAAGTTGCTCCAACTGCAGAAGAGGCAGTTGAAGAAAAGCAGGAAAAGAAGGAGGAAGCTCCTGTGAAAGCTGAAAAGAAAGCGTCAAAGGACGATGAAAAAAAGTCCGATGACAAATCTAAAGCTGACAAAAAATAATTGTAAACCTGATACTTATCCGCCAGGATGGAAATCAAACATTGTTTTCAGCTTGGTTATATAGTTAAGCCACATGGCGTTCATGGTGCGCTTACTATATTTTTAGATACGGATAATCCAGAATATTACAGTAAAATGGAATCAGTTTATGTTGAATATCAACAAAAGCTGGTTCCTTTTTTTATTGAGTCCTTCAAACTAACAGGAAATAAGGCCACCGTTAAGTTTCAAGATATCGAGGGTATAGACCGGGCAGCTCAATACAAAGGATGTGCAATCCACCTTCCCCTGGATATGCTCCCCTGTCTCGGAGATAACCAGTTTTATTATCATGAGATCATTGGATACAAAGTAATTGACCGGGAAGCCGGGGAAATTGGGAAAATAAAATACATCTATGAGGCAAATGGAAACGATTTATTTGCCATAGATTACAGGAAAAAGGAAATTCTGGTCCCTATTCGTGATGAATTCATTCAGAAGCTGGATAAAAAAACATCAACGGTTTTTCTTAACTTGCCGGATGGACTGTTGGATGTATATCTTAACCCCTGACCGTTATGCGTATTGATATTATTACATGTCAGCCTGATTTAATTGCCAGTCCTCTTAATGAATCTATTGTTAGACGCGCCAGAGACAGAGGTGTGGTAGAGATCAAGGTTCATAACCTGCATGATTTTTCAAGTGATAAACACCGGAAGGTGGATGATTATGCTTATGGGGGAGGTGCCGGGATGGTGTTGATGATAGAACCCATAGCTAATTGTATCAATTTACTTAAGAAAGATCGCTCCTATGATGAAATTATTTATCTAAGCCCTGATGGAGAGATATTTGATCAGGGAATAGCAAATGAACTGTCTCTTAAAAAAAATCTGATACTTCTTGCCGGACATTATAAGGGTGTTGATGAAAGGGTTAGACAAAATTTTATAACACGCGAGATCAGTATAGGTAATTATGTTCTAACTGGTGGGGAACTGGGAGCAGCCGTAATTACAGATGCTGTTGTCAGATTGCTTCCGGGGGCAATAAATGATGAATCCTCCGCACTTTCTGATTCCTTTCAGGATGGACTTGTTGCTCCTCCCGTATTTACCCGGCCAGAAAAATTTCAGGGCATGGTCGTTCCACCCATTTTGTTATCCGGAAATAAAAAGAAGATAGAAGAATGGAGATTTGAGCAATCTGTAGAAAGAACCAAATTGCGAAGGCCGGACCTCTTTAAAAAAGAGCAAAATAAATAATTACAGTAAGGGCGTATTAAATTAAAATCATTATATTTGCACTCCATTTTCAAATTATAATAAGAAAACGGTCATGAGTGATCTAATAAAAGAAGTAGAAAAGGAATTTCTCGAGAAGGAATCTAAGCATCCGGATTTTAAAGCTGGTGATACTGTAAACATTCACGTTAAGATTAAAGAAGGGAATAAGGAACGTATTCAGCAATTCCAGGGTACTGTAATACAACGCAGACATGGCAATTCAAATGGTGAAACGTTTACCGTGCGGAAAATCTCAAATGGTGTAGGTGTAGAAAGGATTTTTCCTATCCTATCTCCTAATATCGATAAAATTGAGGTTATCAGAAAAGGACATGTAAGAAGAGCCAGGCTATTTTACCTTCGAGGTAAACAAGGAAAAGCAGCCAGGGTCAAAGAAAAAATATAAATATTACAACGATATATTGATCAGCCGGCCCTTTAGCCGGCTTTTTTTTTCTATATTGAGCTTAAAATGGAGTTGAATTTTTCAAAGTATCAGGGTACCGGGAATGATTTCGTTATGATCGATAATCGAATTCGGATCTTCAATCATAATGATCTTGAATTAATTGCCAGACTTTGTGACAGAAAATTTGGAATAGGATCTGATGGAGTGATATTGATCGAAGATCATTCCGAATATGATTTTGAAATGATCTATATTAACCCTGACGGATCAAAAAGTTTATGTGGGAATGGAAGCAGATGCGCTGTTATGTTTGCGCATAACCTAAACATGATCGAGTTCGAAACTAACTTTTTAACCATTGAGGGACCTCTCCATGCCATCATTGAAAATGAACTGGTTCATCTCAGAATGCCGGATGTAACAAATATGATGCCTACAGAAAAAAAAGATCTTTTCCTGAATACCGGATCACCTCATTATGTTCGATTTGTAGAAAATGTAGAAAATTATAGTATTCTGGAAACGGGCAAGGAGATCAGGGAAAGTAACGAATTCGCGCCTGAAGGGACAAATGTCAATTTTGTTCAGCTGAAAAGCGAGGGGGAAATTTTTGTCCGGACTTATGAAAGAGGCGTTGAGAATGAAACACTGTCCTGTGGCACCGGGGTTACTGCTTCGGCGCTGGCATTTGGGAAAAACCTTAAGAAAGGAGAGGTTAAAATTATGACATTGGGCGGGGAATTAACTGTCCGTTTTGAACAGGTGCAGAAAGGTATGTTTCAGAATATATATCTGATCGGACCAGCTGAAAAGGTATTCGATGGTAGTGTATTGGTTTAAAATCTGGCCATCATGCGGACCTCAATTTTCTGATCCCTCGATATTTATATACCCTTAAATGAAAATATTGCTCGAGGAATAACTTTAATCGTATCTGTATATTCTTTTTACTGTTTTCCTTAGTATCCAGGAATGAACCTTCTAAAATTGCCCTTACAAAATGTTTATGATGTGAAAATTCATGCATCCAATTCTGGAACCTCCTGTACCAGTCTTTCTCATACTTGATGTAATGTGATGACCCATCAAAAAGGAATTCAAGCTGATTTTCCCCATATTTTAATCTATAGATCCCGGCAAGCTCATAATAAAAAGAATTCAGGTAATCGATATCCTGGCATTCAGTATTTTTCAGCTTTATGATCGTTTCATCAACCAGTCCTAGGGGATTGTATTTTTCCAGATACAGGATCTTTACATCAGAGACAAGTTGACTGAGAAGCTTTGCCCTGAGCTTGATCTGCACTTCTTTTAATAAGTAGTTTTTATCTAATGTGAATAGTTTTGTGTCCATTTGAGCCTTAATATATTGGCCCTCAGTCAAATATAATAAAAATTAGAGAATAATTTATTAACTGGATTTTAAGTTTTTGAGACTTTCTTCAAGTTTTTGTATTTTCCCTTCGGCATCAGATTTCTTTTTTTCTTCATTCAGGACAACTTTTTCGGGGGCATTTTTAACAAAATTCTCATTGTTAAGTTTTTTTAATATCGATGCCAGAAACCCTTTTGTATAAGCCAATTCCTTTTCCAGTTCCTCAATCTGTTTTTTATGATCAATTTCTCCTTCAACCGGTATATAAAATTCATCGGTCTTTATTATAAAATGGATGGCACCTGGTATTTTCTCATCCACGAATTTTATTTCCTCGAGGTTGGCAAGCTTTTTCAAAGAATGTTCAAATGTAGAGAACCGGTCCTTATTCCTGGTCTTAACAAATAAAGATATTGGTTGCTTTTGTGAAATACCTCTGCTATTCCGGATGTTTCTTATATTGGAAATAATACCAAAGGTTTCATCAGCTTCCTCAATAATGTTATTATCATAATTCCCGGCTTTTGGATAATTGGCTATGATAATGTAATCCTCCTTCTGTCTTGAAGCCATATTCCTGTATATCTCCTCCGTTATAAAAGGCATAAAAGGGTGAAGGATTTTCATTAGGTTCTCGAGGAAACCAAGCGTTGCGTCGTATGTTTTTTTATCTATTGGTTCTTCAAATCCCGGTTTGATCAATTCCAGGTACCATGAGCAGAAATCTTCCCAGATTAAACGGTATATAGCCAATAAAGCATCAGACATTCTGTATTTTGAAAAACTATCCTCTACTGACTCAAGGGATTGATACATTTTGGATTCAAACCACTTTACGGCAATATCGTGATCCTCGTTGACCAGGGATTCATCAACCTTCCATCCATCTATCAGGCGGTAGGCATTCCAGATCTTATTGGCGAAATTTCTTCCCTGTTCGCATAATTTTATATCAAATAGAAGGTCATTCCCGGCAGGAGAGCTAAACAGCATGCCCGTTCTGACACCATCGGCTCCATATTCATCGATCAATTCGATTGGATCGGGTGAGTTGCCCAGTGATTTTGACATTTTCCTCCGCTTAATGTCCCTTACCATACCCGTTAAATACACATCCTTAAAGGGCCTTTCCTCCATGTACTCGTATCCGGCTATGATCATCCTGGCTACCCAGAAAAACAGTATGTCCGGAGCTGTTACTAAAACATTTGTAGGATAAAAGTAATCCAGGTCGGCATTGGATCCCTTAATGATCTTTCCTTTTTCCCTATCGAAAAATCCCGTCCCCAGTCCATTAAAAACCTGCATCGGCCAGAGCCAGGATGATGCCCATGTATCCAGAACATCTTCATCCTGCTTCAGGTCTTTAGCCGTTAAAGAATCATTGCCCGATTTTTTCCTGGCCAGGGACAAAGCTTCCTCTGATGATTCGGCCACCACATAATCATCCTGATCTTGTCCGTAATAATATGCAGGAATTCTATGGCCCCACCATAATTGTCGAGATATGCACCAGTCACGAACATTTTCCATCCAGTACCTGTACGTATTCTTGAATTTTTGGGGATGGAGGGATACTTCATTTGTTTCAACCGCTTCAAGCGCCTTCTTAGAAACCTCTTTCATTTTGATAAACCATTGAAGCGAAAGTTTTGGTTCTACAATACTGTTGGTCCTTTCTGACCGCCCGATTCGTGTATTAAAAGCTTCTACTTTTACAAGCTGGTCAAGTTCTTCCAGGTCTTTTACTACTAATTTTCGTACTTTAAACCTGTCAAGGCCTATATATTTATCAACTTCACATTTTTCATTCAGGGTGCCGTCATCATTGATCGTATCAATAACCGGGAGATTATGACTTAATCCAATCTCGTAATCATTCGGATCATGGGCTGGCGTTATCTTAAGGCATCCTGTTCCGAATTCCATATCAACATATTCATCGGCTATAACTGGTATTTCTCTTTCAATTATAGGTACCAGGACTTTCTTCCCTATAAGGTCCTTATATCTTTCATCATGAGGGTTGACTGCTATGGCAGTATCTCCCAAAATCGTTTCAGGCCGGACTGTCGCTACTATGACCCACCTGTTGTCTTCATCTTTTACCTGATATCTGACAAAGAATAAATTTGTTTGCTCACCCTCTTCCTTATAAATTACTTCTTCATTCGATAATGCGGTCCTGGCTTCACAATCCCAATTGATCATTCTCAAGCCCCTGTATATATATCCTTTTTTATAAAAGTCAACAAATACCCGGATGACCGCCTCATAATATTCCGGGTCCATAGTAAAACTGGTCCTTTCCCAGTCACATGAAGCGCCTAATTTCTTGAGCTGTTCAAGTATGATACCTCCGTATTTTTCTTTCCATTCCCAGGCATGTTCCATAAACCTGTCACGGTCAAGATCGGATTTTTTAATACCTTTCTCCCTGAGCATACCAACAACCTTGGCTTCAGTAGCAATTGAAGCATGATCTGTCCCCGGTACCCAACAGGCCTCCATACCTTCCATCCTGGCTTTTCTGATTAATATGTCCTGTATGGTATTATTCAGCATATGGCCCATGTGTAAAACACCTGTAACATTGGGTGGCGGTATTACAATACTATATGGTTTTTTATCTTTATTAGGCCGGGCATGAAAGAATCCTTTATCCATCCATTGCTTATAAAGTCGGTCTTCCACCTGCTTTGGATCATACTTCTTTGATAAAGCCATAATTTGAGATTATTTGTAATGTTTAAACAGGCGCAAAATTAGTTAAAAATATGGGCATAAGTGATACCATTCTTTATTAACCTTTTTTAACAGTTTTTTTTTCAGAGGCTTTAAACCTTTTGGTATGTTTATTGATCTATATATTATAAGGAATGAAAAGTTTATGGGAAAGAAATTAATATATGTGATATTAGGATTGATCGTAGCAATCATAGTTATTGCTGAGTGTTTTGCCGGCAAACATATAAAGTCCCAGGCCAATCAGATAGAAAAGAAAATTACCCAGAGTATAGAAAAAGTATTTGAAGAATAACCGGTCCTTATTGTAATCTAATCCCAATACCCAGTATAAATCCTTTGCTAGCCTCAAAAATAAAACTCATGGCCTTGTGGACCATGAGTTCATTTTAAAGGATTAATCCTTAAATTTTATGAGAAAACCCAATCCCTAATTTCTATCCTGATTATCATGCTTTTGTCGATAAATATCACGGTTGGCAACCCGCTGCTCGCGACGGATATGTTTACGTTCCCGCCTTGTTACCTTACCATCAGCTTTCGCTAAACGCTTTTCATGCTGAATGTGTTTTTGCTCCCTAACCAATCTCTTGGTTTCATGTCTCGTTAATTCCCCACTTTTTACACCCTGACTGATTCTCATTGTCTGGTGTTTCTGGGTGTGTCGTATCCCAGGTGTGTTCTGTGCATTGACAAGGCTAAATGCCGCAAGACAAAATCCGATAATTAAAATTCCCTTTTTCATAGTATTAATTATTTGGTTAAACATTTTCATTTGAATTTTACCCTTTGACAAGACCATTAAGAAATGGTTTAAAACTGAGGCGATTTTTTTATTGATTTCAACAGCTATTTGAAAAAACATTGATCGGACCTGGTAAGAGATCTATAAGTTTTTAAGTCTCAAACATGCTAGGGAAATAGCATATCAGTGATTAGCAGTAACCCGGGGGATATAATGAATTCATTAAAGGCTTATGATTTTCCAGGATAGAATTAATCAGTGTTAAGATCTATGCAGAAATAATTCTATTCAGAAGCTGATCTTCCTCCTGAAGTATGGCCGTATGTTATCACTGATCTGGAATCCTTATTTACGAAAGCAGGCTCACTGTAATGAATTAAAAAAATCCATGGTTAAATTCATGACAGTAGTAACATTTTCCGGTAGTTCCTGATTTGTCCATGGATGGCCACCATTAAATACATGGTCGGCTCCTTCAATAACATGTAGTTCAATATTCGGATTCCATTTTTGAGTAAGATAGGCAACACGAACCGGTACCGTAGGATCTTCAGAGCCATGTATTATACACAAAGGCTTCATAAAATTTTTTATAGCATGTGGTACATTCAGAGATTCTTTATTTTTCTCATAATCCTCAACAAGTTGATAATAGAGGGGCATCTGTTGTTTTGTCCGACTGTTTTCGATATAAATAACACCTTTATCTTTCCATTCATCGATTTCATTCATGCTGAAATGGCTGGCCAGGTTGTTTATCCCTGCCCAGGAAGCAACACCTTTTACCCTTTTATCATAATATCCCTTTAAAATTACTGCTGCCCCTCCCCGGCTATGTCCGGTAAGATAGAACCGTCCGAAGTCCAATTCATTTTTATGCACCGCAAAATCATCTGAAAAGACATAATCGATTACTCTTCCCATATCGCTCTGCTCAATTGAGAAATTATTAGATCCAAAAGCTTCAAGATCAACAAAATCCAATGGATCATCCGGAGTTGTACCATTATGGGAAAAATTCATTTTTATAAAGACAAATCCTTTCCCAGCTGCATGATCAGCTAGTTGATTAAAATACCCCCAATCCTTAAATCCCTTGAATCCATGGATATGAAGAATTATTGGTTTAGGCAAACCATCCGGCCTGTAAGTTACATCCAGCGAAAATGGCCTGTTTTTATACTTTGATTCGAGAATAACTTGATCAAGCTTTAGAATTTTTTCCATGTTGAGTTCTATTTCAGGATTTTCACTACAATTATAAAATTTTAAACTTTGCTTATGAACTTTTAGATTGTATACTTGTATAGGATTTTTTCAAATGCCTTTAACCATTAAAGAAATACAATCGCCCATTGCTGCTGAAATGGAAAGCTTCGAGAAGAAGTTCTACAATTCAATGAAAAGCAAGGTGATGCTCCTTGACAGGATAATGAATTATATTGTTAAGCGCAAGGGTAAGCAAATGAGGCCTATGTTCGTTTTTTTATCTTCAGGAGTGGCAGGACAGATTACAGAAACAAGCTACAGGGGTGCATCATTGATCGAATTACTTCATACAGCTACACTTGTACATGATGACGTTGTTGATGATTCCATGTTCAGGCGGGGATTCTTCTCAATAAATGCATTATGGAAGAACAAGATTGCCGTTCTTGTAGGAGATTATCTTTTATCCAGAGGATTGCTATTATCGATCAATAATGAAGATTATGATTTGTTGAAGATCGTATCAGATGCTGTTCGTGAAATGAGTGAGGGAGAATTGCTGCAAATGGAGAAGGCCAGGAATCTGGATATTACAGAAAAGGTATATTATGATATAATAAGACAGAAAACAGCCTCATTGATTGCTTCATGCTGTGCTGTAGGTGCCGCTTCAGGAGGTGCGGATGATGAATCCGTACAACTTATGAAATCCTTTGGTGAGAATGTAGGTATGGCCTTCCAAATCAAAGATGACCTCTTTGACTATGGCGACCTTGAAATCGGCAAACCTTTGGGCATAGATATTAAAGAAAAGAAAATGACCCTTCCCCTGATCCACGCCTTGCAAAAATCATCCTGGCTTGAAAAGAAAGAAATCATCTATAAAATCAAGAATAAAAGCCATAAAAAGAAAGCTGTTAATGAGATTATTCAATATGTTAAAAATTCAGGGGGTATCCGGTATGCTATTGAACAAATGACCCATTATCAGCAGGAAGCCTTGAAGATATTAGATAATTTTAAGGATTCTGTCTACAAAAGATCACGCAGTGATCGGGGGCAATTTACTATTGAAAGAACCAAATAATCAATTCACTTTTCAACCTCTTATCTCTTCATGGGGAGGTCAATTAACAGAATAAATGAATTTTCTTCCAGATCAATACTGATCTTTTCAGGATTCTCAATCCCTATGGCATCCCGTTTATGTAGGGATTCATGTTCGATGGTCGCCTTTCCTTCAATAATAAAAACGAAAAGTCCATTTGAATCAGATTTTCTCGTATACCCAATTGAATTATTTTTCGAGAATTTCCCAAGGTACAGATAGCAATCCTGGTTTAAGGGCAGGCTGTCCTCGGACTTGTCAGGACTGGCAACCAGAACCCATTTATCCTGGGGGTAATGAAAAGTTTTTTCTTCATAACTGGGGGCTATGTTGTAGGTTTTCGGAAAAATCCAGATCTGAAGGAAGTTTAGGTCCGCTTCTTTTGAGAAATTATACTCAGAATGTGTTAATCCTGTTCCTGCTGACATAACCTGAATATCTCCTTCCTTTATCGTCGACTCATTACCCTGGCTATCTTTATGGGCCATTATTCCTCTCAGTGGAATGGAAATTATTTCCATATTATCATGCGGGTGGGTGCCAAAACCCATGCCTGGCTCAACGATATCATCATTCAGAACCCTTAAGACACCGAAACCCATTCTTTCCACATCATAGTAATTCGCAAAACTGAACATATGATGTGTCTTAAGCCATCCATGATTGGCAAAACCTCTTTCAGCAGATCTATATATATTTTTTCTCATGATTATTAAGTCCTAAATAATAGTAAGATAATAAATTGAGAAGAAATTATTGAAATTTTTTGCTTATTACGCAAATCAGTGCTTTGTTATCGTGATATTAATAAGTTCTTAAATTAACCGCCAATCTAATATCCTGCTGGTTTAGATCAAAGGCTGCATTTTTAAATTTCGGCGGACCAAACTTAGGGAAATAATCATTAGAGAACCCAATAGGTTCTTTTGGGATCCTGACCATATTCGAATCCAGTTCACCGTTTTCATTTATATCGTGATATATACTAACGGCATATCTTTGGTAGGGAATGTCCTTGAACACAACTTCAATCTCCGTCTCATCTGAAATAACCACCTCCTGATAATATGATGGAGTTTTTAGAAATTTATCATCCTCATTGAAGAGTGCAATCATCATAATTCCACCCTTATTTTCAATACCCTTAATTGTGATACCTATTTTTCCCTCTTCAGCCTTTATATTTGAAAAGGTAGCTATGCTAATCACGAATAAAAACAGTAGTATTTTTATATGTTTCATATTATTTTTTTTTCCGGGAGGCTTACCTGACAACCAGATCCTCCCGCTTAATAAATATTTGTTTTAACCTGTTTGAAGAGAATAAGCACATCTGCTCATCCTTTAAAATTCCCAAAACCACATTCTCACCCGGGATCTGGGGATAAAATTCTATTTTAACAGGTTGATCCATTCCCAATGAATAAACTTCCAAGAGCGCAAAAGGTTTCGTTTTTTTCAGACTATCGTATGCTTCCACCTGGCCTGTATCAATATACTGGTCAGTATAGAAATAGCTGATCTTGTCCAGAAATCCCATCAGGCCGGCCGTATCCAGCTTAGCAATCCCGGCAACAGTATATAAATTATTTTCTGCTCTTATGCTTATATTGTTATTTGCATTCCCTGGGTAAGAAAGATCCAGTGTTTTAATACCTAGCCATGAGGTTTTGAAAATCAAACGGTCCCGCCAGTCATTTTCAGCCACTTCAAATATCCCTGTAACGTAGCTTTCATAACCTGGTAAATGAACAATATAAGGTACTTCGTCTTCTCCCATAAAATATGAAAGAGAAATGCCATTTCCCCCAGCATAGAAAACACGATCAGGTTCCGAAAAGCTTTTTATTTCTATTTTGAAGCCGTTATTTAAAATATCCCCAGAAATCTTTTGCAGATCGTTCCTGGGAACTGTTCTTTTTACCCTTACCTGGTTAAGTACCGACATGAGTACCTTGTGCATTGAAGGATCCAGGGAATAGGTATCATTTACTTTCCAGTATCCCGATCCTTTGGATAATACATTGGTGAATTCATTGCCAGTAATAATTACCTGATCAATTGAGGAAGTATCCGTTACTGAAAACTTCAGCTCATCAATTGAAAGGCCTTCATGTTTTTGTTCAAGATTAATATAAACAACTGTCCATCCCAACAAGATCAAAAATATTATCAGCAATATAAAATTCCTTTTTCTCTGCATTGATTAAAACTTTGTTGAATATTTCCGCTTACGATGGTAATGTCTAAGAAACCCATATAAAATGATAATAAGGATGGGAATCAACAGGTTTATGATTTGCCATTTTAACTTCTGTTCCTCTGCTTTTATTTTGTCAAGCGGGCGGATCAATATTTCTTTATTCCTGGTTAATATTAGATTGTTTTCATCTATCAGATAGGATAAGCCATTGATGATAAAATCTTTGTTAGCAAATTCAGCTTGCAGGTATGGATCATAACCCAGTTCGAAAGGCACATTTGTTTTTGGATTTATTTCATTCTTAAACAAGTCACCATCAGCACATATTATGATTGCGGTTTTCGGGCTCTGATCCTTGAACCGGGTTTTCTCAAATCCTTCAGGAATAAACCTATTTTTAAAAACCGATGTGAAATTTCCTTCCAGTAAGTAGGCCAGTGGTTTTGATCCCTGATTAAAAATCTCGGGTGACATTTCTTTTCTCAGATCATTCAAACTGATCCTGACTGGCGATGTAACGGTTTTGGTATATGCCGAAGAGAACATTAATGGGGTCTTTTTCACATTATCAGACCTGACCGTATCTATTGAACTGGTAAATTTCATGTAAACTGCATCCAGGTTTCTTACGATGGGGTGGTCAGAAAATTGATTAACGATAGGGTAGAATGGCCATGGCATCATCTGAACCTGCGGATCATTTCCCATGTTTCCAACCACAACCGGAAAACCTCCGGAAGACAGATCCAGTAAATAATCCTTGTTGATGCGGACACCATATTTGAACAATAGATTGTCAAGATTTATCTTTAGTGGAAATCCGATGGTTCCCTCGCTATTGATACTATCCAGATTCACATCAAGCATATCCAGCAACATTATGGCCTTCCCGCCATTCATTATAAACTGATCGAGCTTGTACAGATCCTTTTCACTAAAAAAAAGCCTGGGTTTAGCCAGAATTATTGCATCATATCCACTCAGTTCTTTTTTCCTTCTCAGGTCCACATCAAAAACATCATATTTCTTTAATAATTCATTTCTGATGGCATAAATATCCAGCGAATCCAATTCACCATGTCCTTTTATCAGACCGACTCTCTTTCTATCTATATTTACCAATCTGTTTATGGTTGAAGCCAATTCATATTCAATACCTTCAATAGATTGATTAAGCCTTTCCTGTGGCTGTGAGGATTTATTACCTTTTAACAGCATAACACCTTCCTCACTTCCGGCGAATGATACGACTGCCCCGGGGAATATTAATCTTTCAGTTCTTTTTCCGTCTTCATTTGCAAACAGGTTTGTCGGTTGTATTCCCTTTTCACCTAATGACTGAATCAGGTTCTGTTTGCCCTCCTGGCCCTGGAAATCGTCCGGGTTTATAAAACGGTACTGAACATTATCAACAGCATAAACCCTGAAATCATCCAGGGTTTGCCGGACAGCTTTTTGCAAGCGCTGGAATCCGGGCGGGAAATCTCCTTCCAGATATACATCCACATATACCACATCATTCAGGGATTTTAATAACTCAATGGTGGCATCCGATATGGTAAATCTTTTCTCTTCAGTGAGATCAAACCGAACCGTGGACTTTGAAAAGAAAATATTGAAGTTTATGATCAGCAGAATGCCAATTCCGAACTTCAGGATATCTTCAAGCTTTTTACTTCCAAAGTTTACCATTTTCTACTGCTGAGTTTTAGTTTTGTAAGCATTATCATAAGACTGATAACACTTAAAAAGTAAATTACATTTCGTAAGTCGATCAGGCCTTTGCTCATATAATTGTAATGATAAAGTATGCCCATTTCCTCCAGGGTACCTGAATATTTACCCCATATATTAATGCCGGAAATAGCCTGAAAACCATAGTAAAATATGAAGCAGAAGAACAGAGCAAATATAAATGATACAATCTGGTTGTCGGTCAGGGAAGAGGCAAACACACCAATAGAGATAAATACTCCACCCAGGAGAATTAAACCAATATATGACCCAATAACCCCTGCTGTATCAATATTGCCTGGTGGATTTCCCAGCTGATATACAGAAAAATAATACAGAAGTGTCGGGATCAGGGAAAACACGACCAGAATAAATCCTGCAAAATACTTTCCCAGAATAATTTGCAAATCAGTTAATGGTTTGGTGAGTAGGAGTTCAAGAGTCCCGCTTTTTCTTTCGTCAGCAAACATGCGCATAGTGATCGCAGGAACCAGAAACATAAATACATAGGGGCCAAAAGTAAACAGTGTCTCGAGGTCAGAAAATCCATAACTCAGGACACTGGTGTCAGGAAAAACCCACATGAGTAGTCCTATTCCAATAAGAAAAACAGATATAGCAATATATGCTACAAAGGAATTCAGAAAGCCGTTAAATTCTTTTTTAAATACCTGATACATTATTCCGGTTCCTTAATATTGTCTTTAGTGAGTTGTTGAAATATATTCTCCAAAGAGGCATCCTCTTTATGTAAACCAATCAAGGAAAGATCTTTCTCAGTGGCCAGTTTGAAAATATCGCTTCTGATATCCATGTCAGGTTCAACAAAGATCTTAACTTTATTTCCTTCAGGTTCAAGGTTTCGTATACCTTTTATGTTTTTGAAGATATCAATATCAGGGGCAACCTCAAACTCAACTGTAACCACTTGCTGATTTGAGGGTTTACCCTTCAGGTTTTCCACCTTATCATCTGCAACAATCTTTCCCCGGTCAATAATAACTACCCTGTCGCACATTGCCTGGACCTCCTGCATGATATGAGTTGAGAATATCACAGTTTTCTGTTTACTGAAATCCTTTATCAATTCCCTGATTTCAATAATCTGGTTGGGATCCAGTCCTGATGTCGGTTCATCTAATATTAAAACTTCAGGATCATGGATCATGGCTTGTGCCAGGCCAACACGTTGTCTGTAGCCTTTCGATAATTGGCCTATCTTTTTTCTTTTTTCCAGTTCAAGACCAGTCATTGCTATGATATCCTGAATTTTTGATTTCAGTGATTTTCCTTTTATCCCATGCAATGAAGCTACAAATTCAAGATATTCCTTTATGTACATATCAAGGTATAAAGGATTGTGTTCCGGCAAATAACCAATAATTCTTCGGACAGAAAGGGGATCTTTTATTACTTCAATGCCATTAATAAAAACGCTGCCGGAAGTTGGTGGTAAATAGGTTGTCGCCATCTTCATGGTGGTAGCCCTGTTCGGCTTGATCATTGGAGGTATCCCGGTCCCGTTTGCCCTGGCTGCCAGTGGCATCGTATTCGGCATTGCCGGGTTTGGTCTGGATCTGTTTAACCTGTTACCGCTGCGACTCTTCGGTGTCGC
>CBDUCT010000044.1:0-14657 GCA_965365715.1 uncultured Cyclobacteriaceae bacterium
ATGAACAAATCAGGTTCAGTCAGGAAAATATTAAGTTAAAAAGATCATCTGCAATAAATAAACATGCACACTATAATCTGGCAGGTGTATATGCATTTTTAGGAGATAAAGATAAAGCATATATATACTTAGATGAATTCAATAGTAAAGGATTTCATCCGTTATGGCTGGTAAATATGTTTAAACAGGATCCTTTATTTAACACAATTAGGAAAGAGGAAAGGTTTCAAAACATCCAACAAAATATTGAATCAAATTTCCATAAAGAACATGACAGGGTCAAAGCCTGGTTAGAGGAGGAATATTTCAATTATGACTGGGATCAGACCATCCCGTAAATGATGTATTATCTGAAAATCACCACATTATTAATAGGGTTTCTATATTGTTGTTATCACGGTCAGAAAATGGATTCATTTTTTTGATAGATTGAAAGCTAAGATATTACCTTTGTCTGGCACTTTCTATTACTGCTAAAATGAAGAAATTCGGCGCTCTGAAATTATTTTTTTTGATCAGTACATTTTTATTGATCATCTCTTCCTGTTCTGAACCGGAAAGACCAAACATTCTGTTCATCATGTCTGATGACCACGCATTTCAGGCGATAAGCGCGTATAATCCGGATCTGATTCAAACCCCCAGCATAGATCGGATCGCTAAAGAAGGAATTCTATATAATAAAGCTTTTGTTACAAACTCCATATGCGCACCCAGCCGGGCCGTAATTTTAACCGGGAAGTATTCCCATCTGAATGGCGTGAGAGGTAATAGTGAAGTTTTCGATGGGAACCAGCAAACATTGCCCAAAATCCTAAAGCAAACCGGGTACCAAACGGCTATTGTCGGCAAGTGGCATTTAAAGAGTGAACCGACCGGATTTGATTACTGGAATGTTCTGCCCGGACAAGGCGATTACTATAATCCTGAATTTATCAAACAGGGTAAGGATACCATTTACCAGGGTTACGTTACGGAAATCATTTCACAACTTTCTATTGACTGGTTGAAAAACAGAGATAGGAATAAACCTTTCTTTCTGATGATGCACCATAAAGCACCCCATCGCAGCTGGATGCCTGCCATAAAAAACCTGCAGCTTTTTGATCAAAAGGAGTTTTCATTGCCTTCAAATTTCTACGATGACTATGAAGACCGTGAGGGATTGCAAAGCCAGATGCTTACGGTGAAAGACCACATGGACATCAGAATGGATTTTAAAGTACCCTGTATGGACTGCGATACTGCGGAAGCCAACTGGTGGGCTCCCGAAGAATACTGGAGAAGGCTCAATAGATTAAATACAGATGAAAGGGAAAAGTGGGAGGCTTCCTACAAAAAGGAGGAAACAGAATACTTGTCTGTAAAAGAGGATGAAAAAAGATACGACCAGTGGAAATTCAGAAGATACATGGAAGATTATCTTCGCTGCATCATATCAGTCGATGAGAGTGTTGGTGAAGTTCTGAACTTCCTGAATGAAAATGGTTTGGATGATAACACGGTGGTTATTTATACGTCCGACCAGGGATTTTACCTTGGCGAACATGGATTGTTCGATAAACGGTTTATGTATGAGGAGGCGCTTCGGACACCATTGATGATTAAATATCCGGACAATATAAAAACAGGGACTGTCTCAGACCAGTTAGTTTTAAATCTTGATATCGCTCCAACGCTTCTTGATATCGCAGGTGTAGAAATACCGACTGAAATGCAAGGCAGGCCTTTACAAAAAACATGGGATGGATCCCCTGAATGGAGAGAAGCCATTTATTACCATTTTTATGAAAAAGGATGGGGTGTTTCTCCTCATTATGGCATAAGAACTGACCGGTATAAACTCATTCATTTTTATGATTTCATCGATTCATGGGAATTTTATGATCTCCAAAAAGATCCGAATGAGATGAGCAACCTAATCCAGGATCCGGAATACACACAAATTATTAAAGATTTAAAAAGTAAATTGAAAGGACTTCAAAAAAAATACAAAGACGAGGAAGTACTTTAACCCAAAATTAAAATTCATTATGACAAGATCTGTGGCGAAGACATTACTTTATGTATTAATTATTTCTATCTCACTCTCTGCTTCTGCACAGGAAAGCAAGCAGGGAAATATAGTAGAATACTTTGGCAAGGAAAAGGTAGAGGAAATTAATGAAGGCTCTGTTAAGCATACCTTCAGGGAAGGATTGATCCTCAAGATCAGGTCATTTGGATTCAACTCCAGTTCTACACCCCAAAACCCGGTCTATGCTAAATTTCTCCTTGAAGAACAAAATGAGATCAATGCAGGGGATCCATTTATTGAAGATGATGCAGGTAATCCGATCAACTGGGAGAAAATTGAAGTGGGTGAAAAAAACGAATTCAATGACAGAGCCCTGCGATCCGGCTACTTATACCTGGAATTTCAGACTAATAAAGAAGAAAACGTAATATTTGAGGCTTCGGGGCATACCATGATACTGATAAATGGTTACCCGCACGAAGGAGACCACTATGATTTCGGATACAGCCTGATCCCAATACGATTGAAAAGAGGCAAAAATACTTTCGTCCTGCAAGGTGGAAGATTTCCAAGAATGAGGGCAAGGATCCTGACACCGGAAAATAACATCGCCTTAACTAAAAGGGATATGACTACGCCGGATATTCTTAAGGAAGAAAATAAGAATTACCTTGCGGCAATCCGGGTAATGAATGTAAACACAAACTGGTTCAAAGGTGGAAGCATTACCTGCGAAGCCGGATCAGAAAGCTTGACTACCCCTGTCCCTTCAATCTCACCCATGAATGTAAGAAAGGTCCCATTCAGCATTCCTACACCTGATAGCCAGGATGGGGAAAAGGCGACCTTCACACTATTGCTCAAAGATGATCGAGGAAAAATTTTGCATCAGGAAGATCTCAACCTGGATATCAAATCTAAATATGATCATCATAAAGAGACTTTTTTAAGTAATATGGATGGAAGTGTGCAGTATTACAGTGTTGCCCCCTCTTCCAATAAAAATATTAAAAATCCGGCCTTGTTCTTTTCTGTTCATGGGGCATCTGTGGAAGCGGTCAACCAGGCCCGGGCTTACAAGAAAAAAGACTGGGGACATCTGGTGGCTCCTACCAATCGCCGTCCTTTTGGATTTGCCTGGGAAGACTGGGGCAGGCTCGATGCGCTGGAGGTCCTTGAACATGCACAAAATTTGCTCGAAACGGATCCTCGGCACACCTACCTGACAGGCCACTCCATGGGCGGACATGGTACCTGGTACCTGGGTGCCACCTATCCGGACCGATGGGCAGCTATTGCCCCGGCTGCCGGATATCCGGATCTATTAGGATACCGGGGCAGCTTTACACGAAGATTAAACAATATGAGCGATGAGGCACTACAGCGGTTTGGCATGACCCGGGAACAAATCGATAAAATGCTGGCTGCCAATTCACTTACAGAGGAAAAAGATATCCTGATCGACTCGATCATTCGAAGGGCTGGTAACCCGAGTAGAACCTTGAAGTTGAAAAGAAATTACCTGCATTATGGCGTTTATATCCTTCATGGGGAAAAAGATACTGTTGTACCTACATTCATAGCACGGGAAATGCGAGCGAACCTGGGCACCTTTCACAATGATTTCGCCTATTATGAATATCCTAATGGCTCCCACTGGTATGGAGACCATAGTGTAGACTGGCCCCCTATTTTTGATTTTTTCAAGTTCAGAGAGATCAAACCATCCAATGAGATCGAAAAGATTGAGTTTTATACCGCCTCACCAGGCGTTTCTTCAAAATCACATTTTATTGAAATCCATCAACAGGAAATTCCTTTTGAGATCAGCTCATTTAATTTTAAGAGAGACAGCATCTCAAGTATAACTACAGAAAATATTGCAGTCCTCAATATCGATCTGGGTAAAATGGGCATTTCCACATCTGTGATAAAAGTGGATGACCAGGACATACGCATTGAAGATAATACCTCTGTATTGAGCTTATCAAAAAACAATGACACCTGGGAGGTTTCCCCGAAACCTGGAGCCGATCAGAAAGGCCCTCACCGTAACGGGGGTTTTAAGGATGCATTCAGGAATAATATGGTATTGGTTTATGCCTCTAAAGGATCCAGAACAGAAAACGAGTGGTGGTATAACAGGGCACTGTTTGATGCGGAGAAGTTCTACTACAGAGGAAACGGAAATGTTCCACTGGTGAGGGACACAGAATTCTCCCTTGAAAAGTACCCGGACCGGAATGTGATCCTCTATGGAAACAGGGATAACAACTCAGCATGGGAATTATTACTCCAGGCCTGCCCTGTTCAGGTAGAGAATGATAAGATCTCCATGCCGGACAGAACATTTGATGGCGAAGACTATGGCATCTATTTTATTTACCTCAGGAAAGACAGCGAAATAGCGAGCGTCGGTGTGGTAACTGCCACAGGGGAGAAAGGCATGAAAGCTACCTATGCAAATCATTACCTCGTAAATGGCACTACATTTCCGGATTTAATTATTGTCAACAGCAACGTCATCAAGGATGGTGTTACTGGTATTGAAGGCGCGGGGTTTTTCGGGAATGACTGGTCCATTGATAACGGGGATTTTGTCTTTAGGAAATAAAGAGATCATTGCCACTATACTTATTCATCCCGCAGGGAAATTGACGGATTTGTATGAGCTGCCCTGAGAGCCTGGGAGATGACTATTGATAATGCAAAAATCAGTGCAATTATGCCGGTAAGCGGAAAGATCCAGAACGGGATATCCATTCTGACAGGATACCTTTCCAAGTACGAGTTGAGTAGCCACCAGGCAAAGGGTGCTGAGAGTCCGAATGCAATAATTACCAGGCGGGAGATATCCCTGGAGATCAATGTAATGATACCCAAAACGGTTGCGCCCAATACTTTTCGAATACCGATCTCTTTTGTACGTTGCTCTGTAGTGTAGGCTGCTAGTCCAAATAAACCCAACCCGGTTATGATTATGGTTAACAGGGTAAATAAATTCGCCAATCGTTGTGTCATGTTGATCGTCTTGAATTTTTCATTAAACTCGACATCCACGAATGTGTATTCAAACGGATAAGCTGAATTGTATTCATTGAATACCTTTTCAATTGTTTTAAGGGATGCCTGCAGGTCTTCAGTTTGTTTTATACGAAGACTCAGGAAACCATCCACTTCTCCCAGAACCAAATATAAAGGCCTCACCGGATGATATGGTGATTCCATAAGAACATTATCCGCTATGCCTATCAGTTTCCTTTTTACACCGGCTGTAACCAACTCCGAACCAATCGGATCTTTTAAATTCATCGCTTCCAGGCCTGCTTTGTTAACAATAATGGCAGAAGAATCACTGACAAAGTCTTTTGAAAAGTCCCGCCCTTCCAGCATCTTTATTCCCATAGTGCTGGTATAATCATAGTCACAGGTTATCCCCGCAAATGCAACCATAATATCTTCAGGTTTTCCAGGCCATTCCATAAAGCTGTTATTATAGATCCTCGTAATTGGACTATTGGAAACCGTTACTGCTTCAACTTCACCCGTTTTCAACAATTCATCCTTGATGACCACGTAATTGGCTTTAAGCTCTTCATTCAATTCCACCGTTATCAGGTTTCCCTGTTGGTAGCCCAAATGCCTGTTTCTGAGGTGCTGAATCTGGCTGAATATAATGATCGTACTGATAATCAGAAAGATTGAGAAACTAAACTGAACAGTAACAAGTACCTTTCGTGGTAAAGTGGCATTTCGACCTATCTGTATATTGCCTTTAAGTACTTTAACAGGTTTGAAAGATGACAAATAAAAAGCAGGGTAACTCCCACTGATTATTCCGGTTATCAGAATGACAACTACTGAGAATATCCAGAAGCTCCATGATTGGAAGTCAATAAATAATTGTTTTTCAACGAGGTTATTATAAAATGGAAGTACCAGTTGAGTGATCAGTAATGCAATGATATAGGCGATGATTGTTATAATCATTGATTCGGAAATGAATTGGACTACAATATTATACCGGCTGGATCCCACGCTTTTTCGAATACCCACCTCTTTGGCCCGGTTTTCCGACCGGGCTGTGGAAAGGTTTATGAAATTGATGCATGCAATAACAATTATGAAAACGGCAATCAGGCTAAATAACTGAACATAATCGATCAAGCCCCCTTTTTCGACTCCATTTTCAAACGTAGAATACAATCTCCAACGCGCCATAGGGTGTAAAAATAATTCAGGTTCCATGTCCACCATTCCATGATCTTTCAGAAGATCTTTTATACCTTCTTCAACATCAGCTTTTCTGCTTGCATCATTTAATTCTACATAGACCGGCATGGAATACCCTATCCACTTATCAGCTATATCCTTAATCCATGGGACATCCTGCATCTTATTGCTCCAGGGTATTAAGAAGTCAAATTCGAAAGATGAATTATTGGGTATATCCTTTAATACACCTGCTACTTTCATGTCTCTTTTGTCATCAACACGTATGATTTGACCCATGGCACCTTCTTCTCCGAATAAGGCCCTGGCCGTGGATTCTGTTATTACAATGGATGAAATATCGTTAAGAATATTAGATGGATTGCCATATATCAGTGGAAATTTGAACATTTCAAGAAATTGCTCACTCACAGCCATCCCATTCATAATAATTTTCTTCTCTCCTACTGTAAGCAGGTGTTCCCCGCCCCGGTCTGTTATCGAAGTGTGTATGATATTGCTATGCTCCGTTTGCAGAGCCTTGTATGTAGGTAGCGGCAAAGAATTCCAGGCATGTATCTTACCATCAAAAGTAGTTCTAACCATGACAAGATGTAAACGGTCAACATTCGTATGAAATTTATCATAGGATAGTTCATCAAAAACCCATAAAAGGATAAGAATGCTGCAGGTTATACCAATGGAAAGACCCAATACATTCGTTATCGAATAGAGTCTGTTTCGGAAAAGATTTCTAAGCGCGACTATAAAAAAATTTCTAAACATGATCTTTAAACATTATAAAAAAGGATTAGCATCCGGGCCGGATTGAATATTGGCGTGTTCCAATTCGGCGTAACGGTCAATGACTTACATTTCTTATAAATTCAAATAATATGCCAGAAAATAGGCGTTAAAAAACAGGAATAATTGATGTTTTCAGTATGAATAGTTAGAAAATATGTCCGATACCGGATAATTGATGTCGATATCGAACAATGAATGTCAGCAATGATAATTTTGTTATATAACTAATTAGTGTTCTGGCTCGTGAGCAAGGCAATCGATTTTTGTGTGTTGATCAGATTTATTTTACCATCCGAACTCCTTTCACATCCATCCTTAATCAGTTGGATCGTCTCACTCACAGAAAGATCCGGATTGATAGCCATTAACTTTGCAGCCAGGTTTACTACATTCGGGGAAGCCATCGAGGTTCCTGACATTTTCATTTTTTCTCCTCCAGGGATATAACTGTCCACTTCGAATCCATTGGCATGTACATCCACATTTTCTCCAAAACTTGTGAAACCGGTTTCTTCACCTGCCTGGTCTACAGCACCGACTGTCAAAATATTCGGCAAATCAAATGATGAAGGAATAAATTCGTAAAATTCGGCATCGTTATCTGAATTACCGGCCGCAGCAACAAAAAGAATCTCATTTGCATCACGAATGGCTTCGTAAAACGCTTCCTTGCCAATATCAAAGATCTCCCTGGCCAGTTTTTTTCTTTCTTCTGGACTGCCCCCTGCCCCATTGAGTTCAAGCGCTGCTTCTATGCCTTGTGGATTACCACCAAAACTCATGTTCACAATCCTGACATTGTTGGCCTTAAAATAATCAATAGTTTCTCTGACAGCTATAGCCTCCTTCTTTGCCTGTTCAATGGTTGGAACATCCGGGATCATCCTGTATTCAAAAGTTATCCTGCTGGCCATAAGCATAGCCTTAGGATTTCCTTTTGCTACAATCCCGGCAACATGGGTTCCATGAGCATAATTCCCAAAGAGACTAACCTCTTCTATAAAGGGTTTAACTTCATCAGATTGTATTGATGACAAATATTTCTTTAGTTTTGAAGCTTCATCGCTGTCAATATTGGACTGCAGGTCCGTAAGCCCTTTCATCATATCTGTCATTTCTGACAATCGTGCCTTTTGTTCGGGTTCCAACGGATATAAAAGATGAGTTTCTTTATTCGCCTTTAGATCATAGGCTATCCCATGAATGTCATCGACAAAACCATTATTGTCATTGTCAATGCCATCAGGAACTTCATTATTATTGGTATACAATTGAGTCTTGAAAATTTCCGTATCGATCCCACTATCCCATATGGCAACAACTATTTCATTCAAATTATCCAAAGACGAAATATCCAGATCACGTTTGGGCCAGATATTCTCCTTTTCCACAAAATTATCTTTTATATAAGCGGATAGCACATCAATAATCTCCTGTTTATACGGTATAACAAAATGTGAATTATATTTATAGGATATCAGATTAGCTGCATAATCACCACTTAATTCACCTGTCTGCGCTACTATGTGGTCCATGTTTTCCTGAATAATTCCCAAAAATAGATTTTCAGAAATTATTTCCATGCTTCCTTTTGTACTTTCGACTTCATCCTGTACAACTTCCCATGGCATAGCATTTACTATGCCGGTTAATTCTTTTTTAAATTGCTCCCTGAATGAATTGCTCTCTGGTTTATAATTTTTGGCCGCTTCCAGATAAGCCAGGTTTACACTTCCGGACATATAACGTGCAGCGGGTTTATCTTCCAGTTCTCTTATGGCCATCGTTTTTTCCAGTGCATCACTGAGATTATCTTCATAAAAGTCAATCTGCTTAAGCGTATTCAGTATATCCTTTCTTAAAGTTTTATCCTTAAATGTGTATTCTTCTAAAAGCTGAGAATAATCACTTTTAACTTGCTTGTATAAAATGTCGAATTTTTCTTTATCCTGATATACAACAGAAGCTTTGTCATTAATTTTATAGGAGAATCGGGGGATATCATCGATGCTTCGGATTTCTTTCTTTTCCTGCGCCGACAATGTAAATGGAATAATAAAGGTCAAGATTCCAAGGAGATGTTTAACTGGAAATTTCATAATCTGTTTTGTCTAATGTTTAAATTTTAAGAGTAATTGCTTTTCAGAACCTTAAATATAGATATTAATATAATTCATATCAAATAAATGATTTATCGAACGCTTCACCATGGGCATAAGCGGGATCCTTCTCTAACGCGGACAGATCCGGGAATGATCCTATACTTCTTAAAACACAATTTAAGCGCTGTAAATCGATTTAAATTTTTACGAAAAAACATACTGAAAGGGTGGAGGAGATGTAGGTGACACATTCAGAATTTATTATTCTCTTTAGGGAAAAGAAAAATGAATTAATAGATTGCCTTCTAAAAAGTAATAAGCATGAAATTAAAACAATTCATATCTGTATTACTCCTGATGTTTATCGTTGAAACGATTTTTCAAATGTGTGTACCTGAGGAAAGCGAGAAACCGGTTGTTACATACATAAATTCCTTTCATCGCGGTCATCCTTCCAGTGATGATATCATGGATGGCATATTGGAGAATCTACCAGCAGACAGCTTTGAAATCGATACCTATTTTATGGACACTAAAAGGAATCCCGCTGAAGCATATATACAGCAAATAGCAGCCCAGCTATTCGACACAATTATAAGTAAAAAACCAGACATCCTGCTAACTTCAGACGATAATGCCATGAAGTATATTGTGAAACCGCACCTGGAGGAGTTTACTATGCCGATTGTATTTTGTGGAGTTAACTGGACTGATGCGGAATATGCGCTTCCACCGGACAGGGTTACAGGAATGCTGGAAATCCTGCCTGTGGCTGATATGATATTTACCATGCAAGCCTACTATCCGGAAATAGAAAACTTGCTGTTCCTGTCAGAAAACACAACAACATCACGAAAAGAGAAGGAACTGCTTGATACCCTTTTCACACGAACAGGTGTAATGGTGAAGCACGAACTGGTTAATAATTTTGAAGATTGGAAGGAGGTATTTAAAGAAGCAAATCAGGAATTTGATATTATTTATTTGCCTACCAACGGTGCCATTAAAGGTTGGGCTAAGGATGAGGCCATTGATTTTATCAGCCAGCATATAAGAGTACCTGTGGTGACGACGGAAGACTTTATGATGCCCTATTGTGTGTTTGGATTGACAAAAGTCGCCAAAGAGCAAGGCATATGGGTGGCCGAGACGGCAAAGAAGATATTAGCCGGCAGTAAAGTAAGCGATTTTTCAGTCACCAGAAATAAGCGGTCAAATTACTGGATCAATACATCACTTGCAGAAATGATTGGATTTAAACCGGATAGTGGGCTAATAAACAGGTCACTGATGGTAAACAATTGATTTATCAGGCAGCTGAAAATCCCAAAAATTACCTTTTAAATACACTTTTTTGCTTTTGGCCCGCTGTTGGCATTATAAATTATAAACTAAAAAGGTAAGGCCATGAAAACGATACAATTAAATCGGATTACCTTTCTTTTCATCCTGATGTTGGGTTGGATGACAGTGAAGGGACAGCAACAGTGGGAAGTTCCGGGCGATAACTTCAGGATTGAAAGAGCATTGGAGATATTTAAAAAATCTGCAACACCAGAAGATTTCGAAAGAATACTTAATGATCCGGACTCAAGAGTCAATAATCTGGACCTGAACGGGGATGGGTATATTGATTATATCCGGGTCTTTGATATGCTTGAAGGGAATGTGTATACCTTAGTAGACGGAATAGAGACCATGAATAACCGGAATTTTGCCGCTTTAAGAAATTCCTGCCTTTCTGAACAATAAAGAATAGTTTATGATCCAGATATTCAGATGAATTATTCTCATTTTATGATTCCTCAAATTACTTTTATAGATTAGGTCTTATTAAGATCCTGATTCATATTGATCCGAAATCTACTTTTTATTTAAAAACATAAAATCATGAAGGCTAAATTTTTTCTTGTCGTTTTCCTTTATTTTATTTCAATGAATCTGTCTTCCCAGGAAAAACAGAAGATCATCTTTGATTGCGACCTGGGCGGTGACATCGACGATGCTTTTGCCGTGGCTTTAATCCTTGCCAGCCCGGAAATCGAGGTATTGGGATTTGTAATGGACCAGGGGGATACACCAAAAAGGGCACAGGTCGCCTGTAAAATGTTATATGAAACAGGTATGGAAGATATTCCGGTCGTTGTGGGGAGAAAAACAAACGATTATTTTACCTCTCAATGTCATGTTGCAGAAGGATTTGAAACCGTAAAGCCTATTAAGAAAAATGCAACGGATTTCATCATTGAAAATCTCCGTAAATACCCTGATGAGATCATTCTATTCACTGTAGGTCCCGTTCCGAATATCATGGATGTATTGAAAAAAGACCCTGATGCCCTGAAGCTTGCCAAACATGTATATTCTATGTTCGGTTCGTATTACATGGGATACGATACGGGCCCCATTCCAAGTGCAGAGTGGAATGTCCGGGGAGATGAAGAAGCTGCAAAAATGCTTGTTAACAGTGGTGCTGATATTACGTATGCCGGTCTTGACGTAACAACCTATGTGAAACTGAATGAGCCATATAGAAATAGATTGATCATGCGGCAATCACCATTGACCAATGCTCTGAGTGCCTTGTATACCCTTTGGAGATATGAGTCTTATGCCCATCCTGATCCGGTATTGCACGACGCAGTAGCTGTGGGCATGCTGTTATGGCCAGAGTTGTATACAACAAGAAAGGCCCATGTAAAAGTAATTGAGGGGGGATATACAGTTATCGACGAAAGTAAAGAGCCCAATTGTGAGATCGGCATGTCCATACAAAAGGGAGAATTTCTAAAACGTGTGATGGAAAGACTTCTGACACAAAATTTAAGCAGAGAATAAATTTCATTACAGATTACTTAAACTGTGAAATAAGAAGATATTGGTGATCTACTGGCTTTCCTTTAATTCCGACATTTCCCGGAATAATTAAAAGCATCGATCACTGGCAGAGTATATTTGAAGAAATTTCTAGATATTTAAGGATCGGATTCAAATCTGTATCATATTTAAACCCTTAATCTTAGAGTTACAAAACCCATATAAATGAATTACTTAAAATCGATCATCCTCTTATCAGTATTTCTAATCGCCGGTTGTGCTGACCAGAAATCAACTTCAGAAAAGCATTGGTTCAAAGGAAATCTTCATACCCACTCCTATTGGAGTGATGGGGATGAATTTCCGGAAGTGATCATGGACTGGTATAAATCGAACGGTTATCAGTTTATAGCCTTATCCGATCACAACATTTTAGCTGAAGGGGATAAATGGGTGGCGATTTCACAAGATTCTATCTATCAGAACGCATTTGAAAACTATCTTGAAGATTACGGGTCTGACTGGGTTAATTCCGAAACGGATTCGCTAAACAATATACATGTAAAACTAAAAACATTTGAGGAATACAGGGGCCTGTTCGAAGAGGAAGGGAAGTTCCTGATCATTCAATCTGAAGAAGTTTCTGATCACTTTGAAAACAAACCATTGCATATGAATGTGACCAACATTCAAAAGAAAATAGATCCCCAGGGTGGCAATAGCGTAGTTGAAGTGCTTCAAAACAATATCGATGCTGCAATAAAACAAAGGGATGAAATGAATATCCCCATGATCCCACATATCAACCATCCGAACTTTCATCATGCTATAAGTCTTGAGGATATGATCGCCCTGAGAAATGAGAAGTTCTTTGAGGTATACAATGGCCACCCTTCAGTGAATAACACAGGTGATTCAGACCATATATCGACTGAATTGATGTGGGACCTGATCAATATCGCATATATAGAAAAAAATCAGCCTTTAATGTATGGGCTTGCCACGGATGATTCCCATCATTATCATGTACAAGGGAGTAAATGGAGCAATGCAGGCAGGGGCTGGATCATGGTGCATGCTGATTCGCTGAATCCTGCTTCTATTATTAAAGCCATGGAGGAAGGCCAGTTCTATGCTAGTACAGGTGTCGAACTGAAAAATATGATTTTTAATAACAATTCGCTGAACATAGAAGTCGAAAAAGAAGCAGGAATTACTTACGAGATCTCCTTCATCGGATGTAAAAAAGGAAAGTCTGAACCTGAGGTATTAAAGTCTGTTGAAGGGGCAGTTGCCAGTTTCGAATTAAATGATGATATCCTATATGCAAGATGCAAAATCAATTCATCAAAAAAGCATAGTAATCCAATTGAAGACCTGTTTTTTGAAACAGCCTGGACACAACCGGTACAATACCAGAAATAACTTTGATCATGCGTCAAAATCGAGGAATCTGAAAGAATTCCTCGGCCCACACATGTCACAGATAAGCCCCTGACTATCAGCCACCTGAGAGAATTGCAACTCTATTTTTTACACAATTCATTTAATTTTGGCCCGCTGTTTGCACTATAATTATTAACAAAAAAGGTAAGGCCATGAAAACACTACAAATAAATCGGATTACCTTTCTTTTCATCCTGATGTTGGGATGGATGAATGTGAAGGGGCAGCAACAGTGGGAAGTTCCGGGTGATAACTTCAGCCTTGAAGGAGCACTGGAGATATTTAAAAAATCAGCTACACCGGAAGAATTCGAAAGAATGCTTAATGATCCGGACGCAAGAGTCAATAATCTTGACCTGAATGGGGATGGATATATTGACTATATCAGGGTCATTGACCTATATGAGGGGAATGTACATACATTTGTTTTGCAAGCCGCAATATCGGAATTTGAAAGTCAGGATATAGCTGTTATAACCCTGGAAAAACTCGCCAATGGGAGAGCCATTCTGCAAATTACCGGTGATGCCGATATTTATGGGGTAGAAACAATTATCGAACCCACACGAGAGGTAAGAACATACGCAGGTTATAATACATCGAGGGTGGTTGTAAATGTATGGTCGTGGCCGTTGGTAAGATATATATACGGGCCCTATTACAATGTATGGGTATCACCCTGGGGATGGAGCTACAGGCCGTATTGGTGGAGTCCATGGAGACCCATTGTCTATTACGATTATTATTCATTCTGGAGGCCTTACAGATGGCATTATTCTGTATGTTTTACACACAGAATATACATCGGGCATAGAATGTACAGACCGCACCGAACGACTTCTGTGATCGTGCACAACATACATCATCACAGGATAAATAAATACAGGTCGACCTATATTAACAGGGAAGGACGTTATCAATCCCGTCAGAGTCGTTCTGGTAGTCAGCGTGTGGATGCGGTAAGGTATAATTCTGATGGCCGCATCGTATCAGATAACAATGCGCGTATCAGAACCAGGAATTCCTCGGTAAACAGGACCAACCAGAGTAGGTCATCAGCACGAATCAGAACCGGATCGTCCTCTGTCAACAACAGTAATCAGAGTCGATCATCGGCAAGACGTGAAAGCGGGAACACCGTTCAAAGCTCAAGTCGTAACAGTCAGCGATATGGTGACAATAAAAATGCACGGATAGGAAATGAAGGATCAAACAACAATGCACGCATGAGAAGTTCTGATAAGAACTCCAATGTG